>JAZREZ010000044.1:0-34448 GCA_045661045.1 Clostridia bacterium | reverse complement strand
CAAAGTTCTTTACTTTTTCCACTACATCAGGAACTATTTTCTCTGCCAATTTACTGCCAAGACTTCCTGTTATAAAGTCAACTTGCATATCAACTACAATCAAATATTTCATTTCCTTCTCTCCTTTTTAGGATATAATCCACGCTAGCCCCGTGTTAATGTAGAAACAATTGACAACTCCGTTGTCATGAATTCTTGCTTCGCTCCACGGCTTAATCCGCCATTAACTGATCTTTAAATTATTTTAACACACTCTTTAGCTTTGAGCAACAAAAATTTACAAAAAAAGCGGTGCAGAAATCTGCACCGCTCTTAAAACTAATTTTAGTGTTCGCAACCGCAATCACAATCGCCGTCGCAATCACATTCGCTGAAATCAAGCTCAACTGTTTCGCCACATTCGGGACAGATAAAGTCGCCGCTTGCAATATCGTCAAGGTCATCATTTGTAAAGTCGATTTCTGCACCGCAATTTTCGCAAACGAGAGTATAAACATCATCATCCTCGTCATCTGCATAAATGCTGTCGCCAAGAATCTCGATAACCTCTTCAAGCTCGTCAATCTGGTCAGCAACGAAAGCCTGCTCATCATCAAGAGCCTCAAGCTCCTCTGCCATATCGTTTAAAAGGTCAATCATAGCCAATATGAGCTTACCCTCAGGCTTATCCTCATCAATCTTAAGTCCTTCCGCCAAACCCATAAGATATGCTGCACGATTTGTAATTTCTGACATAATATTCTCCTCTTTTCTATTAAAGTCTTTCCATATATTCGCCGCTGCGGGTGTCGATACGAATTCTGTCACCCTCGTTTACGAACATAGGAACGGTGATAGTAGCACCTGTTTCAACAGTTGCAGGCTTTGTAACATTTGTAGCTGTGTTACCTTTAACGCCTGGCTCTGTTTCTGTAACAGTAAGCTCTACAAAAGTAGGAGGTTCAACTGCAAATACATTTCCCTTATATGAGAGAATTTTTACAGTCATATTCTCCATAACAAACTTAAGTGCATCGCCAAGCTGATCGGCACTGAGAGGTGTCTGCTCATAAGTTTCCTGATCCATAAAGTAGTAAAGACCGGTATCCTCGTAGAGATATTCCATCTCTTTTCTTTCTATACGAGCGGGTTCAACCTTTTCTGTAGGGTTAAAGGTACGCTCAACAACGCCGCCTGTCATAACATTCTTCATCTTTGTTCTTACAAACGCCGCACCCTTACCGGGTTTTACATGCTGAAATTCAACAACCTGGTATACATTTCCCTCAAACTCAAATGTAATACCGTTTCTAAAATCACCTGCTGTTATCATTGGTGAATCCTCCTTAATTTCTGTGCTTAAATTTCTTTAATTATATTCTATACCAAAATCTGCAAAAAATCAAGCTTTTTTTAATTGACCTTAAATTAACAATGTGATATACTTAAAACTATACTTATAAAATGGAGATTATATATGAAAAAACGCATTATTGTTATAGGCGGCGGTGCCGCTGGAATGATGGCGGCAGGAACCGCCGCAAAGCAGGGGCACAGTGTTGCCTTAATTGAAAAAAACAAGTTACTCGGCAAAAAGCTTATGATTACCGGAAAGGGAAGATGCAACATCACAAACGCTGCCGATTCGGTAGAGGATTTGCTCAAAAATGTTATCACCAACCGCCGTTTTTTATACAGCGCACTTTACGCCCTTGACAACTTTCAGGTTATTGACTTTTTTGAAAGCAACGGTGTTAAAACAAAAGTAGAGCGCGGCAACAGAGTTTTTCCGGTTTCGGACAAGAGCATAGATGTTGTAAATGCTCTTCGCAAATTCCTGATTGACAATAATGTGGAAATAATAACTGACACCGTTTTAAACATAGAAACAGAAGACGGCAACGCCTCGGGCGTGACATGTAAAAATCGTGGTTTTTTGCGGGCAGATTCTGTAATTCTGGCAACAGGCGGACTTTCATATCCCGCAACCGGCTCTACGGGTGACGGCTTTAACTGGGCAGAAAAGTTAGGGCATACGATAACACCCCTTACCCCCTCTCTTGTCCCGATTACCGTAGCAGAGGACTGGATAGCATCTCTTCAGGGATTATCCCTTAAAAATGTTGGCATAACCGTCAAAAATGACAAAACAATCTACACAGACTTTGGCGAAATGATGTTTGCACACTTTGGGCTTACGGGGCCGATAATCTTAAGTGCAAGCGCCCATATCAAAAACAGAGAAAATGTCAAAATTTATCTTGATTTAAAGCCCGCACTTTCCGAAAAACAGCTTGACGAACGACTTCTTCGTGATTTCTCGGAAAATATGAACAAGGATTTTATAAATTCCTTAAACAAGCTTTTACCAAAAGCACTTATCCCCGCAGTTGTTGAGCTTTCGGGTATAGACCCACACCAAAAGGTAAATTCAATTTCTGCGCAAGCCCGAAAGAGTTTTGTCAATCTGCTTAAAAACATAGAATTTACCGTCACGGGTTTTGCCCCAATCGAGCAAGCCATAATCACATCAGGCGGGGTTTCTGTAAAAGAGATAAACCCATCCACTATGGAATCAAAAAAAATTCCCCGACTTTTCTTTGCCGGGGAAATAATTGATGTCGATGCCTTGACAGGCGGTTTTAACTTACAGATAGCGTTTTCTACGGGCTATCTTGCGGGACTTTGCTGTTAATCTTCTCTTTCTGCCTTTTTTGATGTTTTCCTTAACTGATGCGGCAATTCCGCAGAATATAATTGAAAATCCAAATGTTATCCCTGCAGTTATGAAAAATCTCTGCAGGGTATTTTCTATCTCGATATGCCCTAAATAATACAGAACCACAGTTATCACAAGACAGTGCATCAAATAAATATCGTAAGATGCACTTGCGATACTTGTCAAAAATCCTTTGCCCATTTTCTCAAGAGAAAATGTCAAATCCCTTGAGTAAATATAAAAACCGAGCATTGAGAACAAACAGAACAAAATTACCATAAACGGACTTAAGCTATATTTAATATATCCTGCAAAAAACATATACGAAAGTATACAATGTGCCACCGCAAGTATAAACCAGCCTATATACACAACCGCCTTGCTTTCAGTTATTCTTTCTGAAAATTCGTCATAATTAAGACCTGTATACACGCCCATAACCCAGAATATGAGATACGAGGTAAATGTCTTGTTTGTATAACTTGAAAAATCAGCTATGCCAATTTTATCGACAATGTTGAGGCTCTCGCAAAGCGCTGACATAATCTGCGGAAGGAACATTCTTGAAACCGCAGTAATCACAAAGCAAATCGTTATCACCGATATAAGTCCCGTCTTTGATTTTATACGGCTTATTCCAATCCAGAGGGGCATCAGTATATAAAACTGAACAATCAGAACTACAAAATAAAACTGTGCCGAAATATTTCCCGATAAAACAAAAGATAAGAGCTGTTTTATGTCAAATTTTTCATAACCGTCAAGATTTAATGCATACACAAAAACTATGTAGTAAACAACTACTGCAAGTATATATGGAACATAAATCTTTAAAAATCTGCCAAGCAGGAATTTTCCGTATTTAAAGCTCCTTGCGCTGTACTTATAAAACAGCTTGACCGCACTTGTGAAAACAAATCCCGGAACTGCAAATGTCATAAGCGTTGTAAGCGTTTTGAAAATAACCGATGAAACGCTCCATTTAGGAAAGAAGTCCACTCCCTCTGATAGCAGATGTATCGAGATTACAAACATACACATAAAGAATTCATAAACTGATATCTCGGTAATCTTTCTCTTCATAAAATACTTCTCACTTTCATTATTATAGCACTAATTTTACAATAGAAAGCACTTTATGTCAACGAAAATTGTGCGAAATGAAGATTTTGAAACAAAAGTGTAAAAAAAGTTGCTCTTTTAATAAAGTTATGTTATTATAATAAGGTTGCTGGTTACAGATGCTTTTTTGCATCTGAATATACATTTTGGAGGAAGATATAATGAAACACGAAGCTTGGAACGGTTTTAACACTGGCATTTGGACAGAAGAGATCAATGTATCTGACTTTATTCTTAAAAACTATACTCCTTATCTCGGCGGCAGCGATTTTCTCGCATCTGCAACAGAGAAAACTAAGGCAGTATACGAAAAGGTTAAGGCTCTTACTATTGAGGAAATCAAAAAAGGCATCATCGATATTGAAACATCAATTTTTTCAGGTATTGATAATTTTGATGCGGGCTATATCGACAAGGAAAACGAAGAGATTGTAGGTCTTCAGACCGATGCTCCTTTAAAGAGAATTGTTAACCCTTACGGCGGTATGCGTATGGTTGAGCAGTCACTCGCGGCATATGGCTATGAGCTTAAAGAGGCACGCAAGCGCCACTTTACTGAATTCCGCAAGACTCATAACGACGGCGTATTCGATGCATACACCCCCGATATGCGTACTGCAAGATCGGTAGGTCTTATGACAGGACTTCCTGATGCTTACGGCAGAGGCAGAATTATAGGCGACTACAGAAGAATTGCACTTTATGGTGTTGACCGCCTTGTTGAAGCAAAGCAGCAGGATTTTGCAAAGTGTCAGTCAGAGCCTGCAAACGAAATAAACATCCGTAAAAGAGAAGAAATCCGTATGCAGATTCGTGCTCTCGAACAAATGAAGAGTATGGCTGCTCGTTACGGCATTGATATTTCCGAACCCGCAAAAAATGCAAAGGAAGCTATTCAGTTTACCTACTTTGGCTATCTTGCCGCAGTTAAGGAAAACAACGGTGCGGCTATGTCGTTCGGAAGAAACTCCACATTCTTTGATATTTATATCGAAAGAGATTTTGAAAATGGTACTCTCACAGAAGAGGGTGCACAGGAACTTATCGACCAGCTTGTATTAAAGCTGAGAATGGTAAGACATTTAAGAACACCTGAATACAACGAATTATTCTCGGGCGATCCCACATGGGTTACTGAATCAATCGGTGGTATGGGAACTGACGGCAGAACACTTGTTACAAAGTCTTCTTTCCGTTTCCTCCACACACTCACTAACTTAGACCCCGCTCCGGAGCCGAATATGACAGTTCTTTGGAGCACACAGCTTCCTGAAGAATTTAAGAAATATTGTGCGGATATGAGTATCAAAACTGACTCTATCCAATACGAGAGCGACGATTGTATGCGTCCTCTTTACGGCGATGACTATGCAATCGCTTGTTGCGTATCAGCTATGGAAATCGGTCAGCGTATGCAATTCTTCGGCGCTCGTGTGAACCTTGCAAAAACTCTTCTTATGGCTATGAATGATGGCCGTGACGAAAAGCGTGGCACAAAGGTTCTTAAAAACACCGCTCCTATGACAGATGAAATTCTTGACTACAACAAGGTTAAGGATGCATACTTTAAGTGTATGGAAGAACTTGCAGAGCTTTATGTTAATACAATGAACACAATTCATTATATGCATGACAAATATGCTTACGAAGCAGGCCAGATGGCTCTTCACGATACCGATGTAAAGAGATTTATGGCATTCGGTGTTGCAGGTCTTTCGGTTGTAGCAGACTCTCTTTCTGCTATCAAATATGCAAAGGTTAAACCAATCAGAAATGAGGACGGCATTACCGTTGATTTTGATATTGAGGGCGACTTCCCCAAATACGGAAACGACGATGACAGAGTTGACTCTATTGCAATTGAGATTCTTGAAAAGTTCAGCGCAGAGCTTAAAAAGCACCCAACTTACAGAGATGCTGAACACACCCTCTCAGTTCTTACTATTACATCCAACGTTGTTTACGGTAAAAAGACAGGTGCTACACCTGACGGCAGAAAGGGTGGCGAGCCTCTCGCTCCCGGAGCTAACCCGATGCACGGCAGAGATATAAGCGGTGCTCTTTCATCACTTAACTCGGTTGCAAAAATTCCTTATGCTGATTGTTGTCAGGACGGAATTTCTAATACATTCTCAGTAGTTCCCGATGCTTTGGGCAAAGAGCACGATACAAGAATTAACAACCTTGTTTCAATCCTTGACGGATACTTTGCACAGAAAGCATTCCACTTAAATGTAAATGTATTAAACCGCGAAACATTAGAGGATGCTATGGAACATCCCGAAAAATATCCTACTCTTACAATCAGAATTTCAGGTTATGCAGTTAACTTTAACCGCTTGACACGCGAACAGCAGCTTGAGGTTATTTCCAGAACATTCCACGATTGTATGTAATTTATTTAACTCCCTTGGGTTTCCCAAGGGAGTATTTTTTCGTCATTTTATCCAAAAAATACACCTCATTTTTTCCTTTTTGTCGTAAAAAATTATTTGAAAATATGTCATTTGTATGCTATACTGATAAAGTGAGTATTTTTATACCCACCTTAATTCCGAAATAATTATTTATATACTAAGGAGGCATATAACATGGCTAAAAAATTCAAAACCATGGATGGCAACTGTGCCGCAGCGCATTGCGCCTACGCATTTACCGAAGTTGCCGCAATCTATCCAATTACTCCTTCATCAACAATGGCAGAATATGTTGACGAGTGGAGTGCCAAAGGTCAGAAAAACATTTTCGGACAAACCGTAAAGGTTGTCGAAATGCAGTCAGAGGCAGGTGCCGCAGGTGCAGTTCACGGTTCGCTTCAGGCAGGTGCTCTCACCACCACCTTTACCGCATCTCAGGGCTTGCTTCTTATGATACCAAATATGTATAAAATTGCGGGTGAGCTTCTTCCCACAGTTTTCCACGTAAGTGCAAGAGCTATTGCGGCTCACGCTCTTAACATTTTCGGTGACCACCAGGATGTTATGGCTTGTCGTCAGACAGGCTTTGCAATGCTTGCATCAGGCGGCGTTCAGGAAGTTATGGATTTGGGCGGTGTTGCACACCTTGCTTCTATTAAAGGAAGAGTTCCTTTCCTCCACTTCTTTGATGGATTCAGAACCTCACACGAAATCCAGAAGATTGAGGTTATGGACTATGATGATTTAAAAGGTCTTGTTGACCAGGATGCTCTTAAGGAATTTAAGGACAGAGCATTAAATCCTGAACATCCCGTACTTCGCGGTACTGCACAGAACGGTGACATCTACTTCCAGGGCAGAGAGGCTTCTAATAAATATTATGAAGCTATCCCTGATATCGTTGCTGAATATATGGATGAAATCAGCAAGATTACAGGCCGCACATACAAGCCATTTAACTACTATGGTGCAGCTGATGCAACAGAAGTTATCGTTGCTATGGGCAGTGTATGTCAGGCTCTTGAAGAAACCGTTGATTACCTCAACGCAGCAGGCAGAAAGGTCGGTGTACTTGAAGTTCACCTTTATCGTCCTTTCTCAGCTAAATATTTCTTCGATGTAATGCCAAAGACAGTTAAGAACATTGCAGTTCTTGACAGAACAAAGGAACCGGGTGCTCTTGGCGAGCCTCTCTACCTTGATGTTTGCGGTCTTTACAAAGATTGCGACAATGCTCCAAATATCGTTGGCGGTCGTTATGGTCTTGGTTGTAAAGACACAACTCCGACTCAGCTTGTTGCAGTATTCGATAATTTAGTATCAGCAAATCCAAAGAACGGATTTACCATCGGTATCGTAGATGATGTTACTAACCTTTCACTTCCTTTGGGCGAGAGAGTTAACGCAGCTCCTGCAGGTGCTACTCGTTGTAAGTTCTGGGGATTTGGTTCAGACGGTACAGTTGGCGCAAACAAGGATGCTATCAAGATTATCGGTGACAACACTGATATGTATGCTCAGGCATACTTTGACTATGACTCTAAAAAGTCAGGCGGCGTAACCATGTCACACTTGAGATTTGGTAAAACTCCGATTAAGTCAACATATCTTCTTGACGAAGCTGATTATATTGCTTGTCATAAGCCCGCATATATTTATCAGTATGATATATTAGACGGTCTTAAGAAGGGCGGCACATTCTTGCTTAACTGTGTATGGAGTCCTGAAGAATTAAACGAAAAGCTTCCTGCAAATGTTAAGAGATACATTGCTGAAAATGACATTAACTTCTACACAATTAACGCTGTAGATGTTGCAGTTAAAGTAGGTCTTGGTTCTACAAGAATCAATATGGTTACTCAAGGCGCTTTCTTCAAGCTTTCAAATGTTATCCCATTTGACGAGGCTGTTGCTCTTATTAAAGATGCAATCAAGAAGACCTACGGCAAGAAAGGTGACGAAATCGTTAAGATGAACTGCGATGCAGTTGATGGCGCAGTTGATGCTCTTGTTAAGATTGATGTTCCTGCTGACTGGAAGAATGCAGTTGATGAAGATACAACAGATTCTTCAAGACCAGACTTCATTAAAAATATCGTTGACCCTGTTAACGCTCAGCGTGGTAACAAGCTTCCCGTAAGCGTATTCAACGGCAGAGAAGACGGTACTTTTGAAACAGGTACTTCAAGATACGAAAAGCGCGGCGTAGCAGTTTTGGTTCCTGAGTGGCAGAAAGAAAATTGTATTCAGTGTAACCAGTGTTCACTCGTTTGTCCTCACGCTGCAATTCGTCCCGTTTTGGTTGACGAAAACGAAAAGGCAGCTGCTCCTGCTTCATTTGAAACACTTAAGGCTGTCGGCAAAGAATTTGCAGGCCTTGAATACAGAATGCAGGTATCTGCTCTTGACTGTTTAGGCTGCGGCGTTTGTGCTAATGTTTGTCCTGCTCCTAAGGGTAAGGCTCTCGTTATGAAGCCTATTGATGATGTTACTCCAACAGAAGAACCTAACTGGAACTTCGCTATGGAAAATGTTAAGAACAAGGCAGATTTAGTTGATATTTCAGCAAGCATCAAGAATTCACAGTTTGCTCAGCCATATCTTGAATTCTCAGGCGCATGTGCTGGCTGTGGTGAAACACCTTACATCAAGCTTATCACCCAGCTCTTCGGCGACAGAATGATGGTTGCAAATGCTACAGGTTGTACATCAATCTGGGGCGGTAGTGCACCTTCTATGCCTTACTGCAAAGACGAAAACGGCAGAGGTCCTGCATGGGCTAACTCACTCTTTGAGGATAACGCTGAATTTGGTCTTGGTATGGTAATCGCAAGCTCTAAGGTTCGCGAAACTCTTGCCGCAAGAATGGACGAGGCTATGGATAAGGTATCTCCTGAACTTGCTGATGCATTCAAGCAGTGGCAGGACGCTAAAGAATGCGCTAAGGGTTCAAAGGATGCTGCAACTAAGATTGAAGCTCTTATCAAGGACGCTGATATGTCAAATCCCGCTATCAAAGAAATCGCTGACAGAACTGATTTCCTTGTTAAGCGTTCACAGTGGGTATTCGGTGGCGACGGTTGGGCTTACGATATCGGTTACGGCGGTCTTGACCATGTTATCGCATCAGGCGAAGATATCAACATCTTCGTTGTAGATACAGAGGTTTACTCAAACACAGGCGGTCAGTCATCTAAGGCTACTCCTACTGCTGCAGTTGCTAAGTTTGCAGCTTCAGGTAAGAATGTTAAGAAGAAAGACCTTGGTATGATTGCTACAACCTACGGCTATGTATATGTAGCCCAGATTGCTCTTGGCGCTAACCCCGCTCAGGCACTCAAGGCTATCAAAGAGGCTGAGGCTTATCCGGGTCCGTCACTCGTTATCGCTTACGCTCCTTGTATCAACCATGGTATTAAGGAAAAGGGCGGTATGGGTAACTCTATCGCAGAAGAAAAGAAAGCGGTAGAAACAGGTTACTGGCACCTCTGGAGATACAACCCCACTCTTGCAGAAGAAGGTAAAAATCCGTTTGTTCTTGATTCAAAAGAACCTACAGGCTCAGTTACCGACTTTATGATGGGTGAGAACCGTTATCTCATGCTTAAGCAGGCATTCCCTGAAAAAGCTGAACAACTCTTTGCAAAGGCTGAAAAAGACCTCGCTCAGAGATACGAAGTTTATAAGAGAATGGCAAAAGACTAAAAAAATCAAGGGAGTCGATAAAAATCGACTCCCTTTTTTCTTGACAAACCGCAAAAAATGTGATAGAATGTCAACAATTGAATAAACCCACAGATGCTTCCGGAATTTTCAGACCGGTTGCGGAGGGGACTCTGGAGAATCTCTACAAATAATTGTGAGTGCCGAAGGTGCAAGGCTTTAGCCGAATCTCTCAGGCAAAAGGACAGAGAATATCGCATAATTATGCGATTATTTCTTCGGAGTTGCTGATTTATTCAGTAACTTTTTATTTTATAGGAGGCATTTTTATGCAGGAAACACTTTTAAACATTGTAAGCACGGCAAACAAATTTTTGGCTGACTACATTCTTATCTTTCTTTTAGTCGGCACAGGACTCTGGTTCAGCATCCGCACTAAATTCGTTCAGGTGCGTTGCTTCGGCGAGGGTATGAAACGAGTATTCGGCGGCATCAAGCTGTTCGGCGGAAAAAACAAGAGCGGTCTTACCTCTTTCCAGGCGCTTGCTACCGCTATTGCGGCTCAGGTTGGCACAGGTAACATCGTAGGTGCATCAGGCGCTATTTTACTCGGCGGACCGGGTGCAATCTTCTGGATGTGGGTTATCGCATTTTTGGGTATGGCTACAATCTATGCTGAGGCTACTCTCGCTCAGGAAACAAGAATTACAGACGAGAGCGGCGAAGTTCACGGTGGTCCCGTTTACTACATAAAGAAAGCCTTCCCCAATGGCTTTGGTACATTTTTAGCAGTATTCTTCGCTATAGCAATTACACTTGCTCTCGGCTTTATGGGTTCTATGGTTCAGTCAAACTCTATCGCTGAAACCACTTGTAATGCAGTTGGCGTTGACTATACTCAGTGGGGTTGGATAATCGGTATCGTTATTGCTGCAATTTCTGCATTCATCTTTATCGGTGGTGTACAAAGACTTGCTGCAGTTACCGAAAAGTTAGTTCCGATTATGGCAGGACTCTTCCTCCTCGGCGGTCTTGTAATCTTAATATGCAGAATTCAGTATATCCCCGAAACTATCGGAATGATTTTCAAGTATGCATTTACACCTCAGGCTTTAATCGGTGGCGGTATCGGTTATGCTATTAAGACAGCAATCAGCCAGGGTGCAAAGAGAGGCTTGTTCTCAAACGAAGCAGGTATGGGTTCTACCCCACACGCACACGCAATGGCAAATGTTGAAAAGCCTCACGATCAGGGCGTTGTAGCTATGGCAGGTGTATTTATCGACACATTCGTTGTACTTACTATGACCGCTTTGGTTGTTATCTCTTGCCTCTATGCAGGAGATGGCGCACTTGCAGGACTTTCGGGCGATGCATATGTTACAGCAACATCCGGCGCTGAAGCAATAGTTTCAAAGACAACTGCAATGCAGATGGCTGTAGGAAGCGTTTTTGGCACATCTTTTGGTAACATATTTGTTGCTCTCTGCCTCTTCTTCTTCGCTTTTTCAACCATTATCGGCTGGAACTTCTTCGGCAAGATAAATGTACAGTATCTCTTTAAGAACAACAAGATTGCAACAATTATCTATTCTGTAATTGCTATTGTATTCATCTTAATCGGTACAACTGTTTCAAACGATTTGGTTTGGGAGCTTACAGACTTCTTTAACTATCTGATGGTTATACCAAACGTTATTGCACTTGTTGCACTTACCAAGATGGTAGTTAAAAACTCTAAGAAATAATAAAAAAATGGCGGTTCACTTCAGAACCGCCACCTTTTTTATTTTAAAGTCCGTTATAATATCCTTTTTCAATCATAGAAGAAAGTGCTTCTTTAACCGATGGTAAATCCTCACGATATGTCATACCGTACCATTTGTCAGGGCATGAATAGCATTTAAGCTTTAAATCCTCTTCCTTTATAAGTCTGTCTATAACAAACGGAATGAAGAATTCATCCTTTAATACATTAGGAGTTGTTTTGAGGAAGTCTTCAAACATTCTCTCACAAACACCGAAAATCTCAGGAGTAAATCCGAACAAATTCATAGAAACCTTTGTATCTTCAGGAAGCTCTATCCATGTTTCTCCATCATCCTCTGTATATTTCATATCCTTAATCTTGGTACGCTCGGTGATAGTCTTTAAGTATCCATCCTCAATCTCGCATACGCCGCGAGCAACCGTTCCGTTATCAGTAAGAGTATTTTTAAGTTCAAACCCTACCATACAGAAGTCCATTCCCTCTGCATTTGCAAGATGGTCGTGAATTTCTTTATAAGCATTTCTGCCGTAGTAATCATCTGCATTTATTACTGCAAATGGTGTATCCACCTTATCTCTGCAGCACATAACCGCGTGAGCTGTACCCCAAGGCTTTACTCTGCCCTCAGGAAGTGAATCCATTTCCTGGAATACATAGTCAACCTCAACATCCTTAATTTTGTTGCCAACCACGCTCTTAAAATCCTCGTACATTTCTTCTTTGATAACGAACACAATCTTATCAAAGCCCGATTTTACTGCATCATAAACAGAAAAATCAAGAATAACCGCACCGCTGTCCACAACGGGCGCCATCTGCTTAAGACCGCCGAAGCGACTGCCCATACCTGCCGCCAATACCACCAACGTTGTTTTGTTCATAACTAACACTCCCTTATTTTTCATATCCGTTAGGATTTTGTTGTTGCCAACGCCATGTGTCTTCACACATTTCGTCAAGTCCTCTTGTTGCAACAAAACCTAACTCATCTTTTGCTTTTGTTGGATTTGCGTAACATGACGCAACATCTCCGGGGCGACGCTCGCAAATTTTATACTTAACATCGTGACCGCACGCCTTTGAAAATGCTTTTACCATATCAAGTACACTGTAACCCTGACCCGTTCCTAAGTTGTACGCTACAACACCCGGTTTTTGCTCAAGCTTTTCAAGTGCCTTTAAGTGTCCGTTTGCCAAATCCTCGACATGAATATAATCACGAACGCCAGTACCATCGTGGGTATCATAATCGCTTCCGAATACACTTAAGCATTCAAGCTTACCGATAGCAACCTGAGAAATATATGGCATAAGGTTATTGGGTATACCGCTTGGGTCTTCGCCTATCATACCGCTTTTGTGAGCGCCCACTGGATTAAAGTATCTTAAAAGGGCAATATCCCATTCATTATCCGATACATATACATCACGCAAAATCTGCTCTATCATAAGCTTTGTCCAGCCGTAAGGATTTGTGCATGAAAGCGGAAAGCTTTCGTCAATAGGAACAGTCTTTGGAACGCCATAAACCGTTGCAGATGAACTGAATACCAATTTTTTAACTCCGTATTTGCGCATAGCCTTGCAAAGATTAAGGGTACTGCCTATGTTATTTTCATAATATTCAATAGGCATCGAAACAGATTCGCCAACCGCCTTCAATCCCGCAAAATGAATTACCGCATCGATTTTATGCTCGTTAAAAATTTTATTAACTGCGTTTTCGTCACACAAGTCATTTTCATAAAATTCAAAATCCTTGCCCGAAAGCATTTTAATTCTGTTTATCGCTTCTTTTGAGCTGTTTGAAAGATTATCTATAATTACAATTTCATAGCCTGCATCAAGAAGCTGAACCGCTGTATGACTACCTATATATCCGGCACCACCGGTAACTAATATCTTCATAAAGTCCCTCCTAAATGATTTATAGTTATATTTTAACATAGTTTTATCAATTATGCAAACCTTTTTATCTTTTTTTCCAAATAAGAGTTTACTATTTTTAAAATATATGATATACTAATATATAATTTCACAATCCGGGAGTGATTTAATTGAAATTTCAGGAAATAAAAAAGTATTTAGGCTTTGTCTGGGTTATAGCTCTTCTTATTCTCTTGTATAAGGCATTTGATAATTTCGGAGCTATTATCGACTTTTTCGGCAAGCTTTTAAATATACTTCTTCCCTTTATTGTAGGTAGTATTATCGCCTTTGTTCTTCGCCGTCCCTGCAAAAAAATGGAAATTTTGTTCCGAAAATCAAATGTTCCTTTTTTCAAAAAATACAGACGCGCGCTGGCGGTAGTTTGCACATACCTTATCGTTATTGTAGTGCTTGCCTTGATTGTAACTGCCATAATTCCGCAAATTTCAGAAAGTATTGCACGCTTTACAGACCAGCTTCCGCAACTTGTTCGCAGTTTTATCGCGTGGCTTAACTCACTTGGTGTTTCAATCGCAATGAGCGATATTACCCTTACTAATATATTCGACAGCCCCGCAATGACCGAAATTATTGACTTTCTTGACCTTAAAAATATCGACAAATATTTTTCGGGCATCAAAACTGTCGGCATATCCTTGTTTAAGTTTCTGCTTGGTATAATCGTTTCGGTTTACATTCTGCTCGGCAGAACAAGCATCAAGCGTTACTTTAACAAGCTTACCCGTGCATATATTGCCGAAAAACCCAGAGATACCATATATTATTATGGCCGCAAGATTTCGGATTTTATAAATAAATACATAGGCTGTCAAATTCTTGATGCCTGCATAGTATTTATTCTCTGTCTTATTGCACTCTCGATTATGAGAACTCCTTACGCCGCAGTATTTGCGCTTATGGTAGGATTTTGTAATCTTATCCCCTACTTCGGCGCAATAATCGCAGTAACAATCGCTTGCCTTATCACATGGCTTACAAGCGGATTTACTACCGCAATCGTGCTTTTGGTTGTTCTGCTTGTTATCCAGCAGATTGATGCCAATGTAATTCAGCCAAGACTTGTTGCAAGCTCGCTTGATATAAAGCCTCTTCTTGTAATTCTCGGAGTAACTATGGGTAGCGGCTTCTTTGGTATATTCGGTATGTTTATAGGAGTTCCTGTTGTGGCTCTTATTAAAAGCATTATTGACGATATAATCGAGCACCGCCTTGAAAACAAAAAAGGCTGATGTATAACCTTTCATTTTAAGGAAATCATAACCGCAAGGAGATGTTTTATTTGGAAAGCAAAGAACTTTTAAAGGGTGTTACCCTGCATATAGCTTCTGCACCTAAATTCAAGACCAATCTTATAAGCGTATTTTTCAATATTCCACTAAAGCGTGAAACTGTTACACAGGCGGCACTTTTGCCGTCTGTTTTAAAGCGTGGCTGCGAAAAATATCCAACTATTAAGGAAATGTCAAGACGCCTTAATGATTTATATTCAGCCTCATTTGGTGCGGGAATACGCCCCAAAGGCGATGGAGAGGTTTTGTTTTTTACTGCGGATTATATCTCGGACAAATATATCCCCGACAAAATCACCCGTGACATTGCAGAATTTATCCGTGACTTTATCTTCTCGCCTCTTACCGAAGATGGCGGCTTTTTAAAGTCGTATGTCGAAAGCGAGAAAACCAACCTTAAAAACGCAATTTTGTCCCTTGTAAACGACAAAAAAGAATATGCTGAGGTCAAATGCCGCGAGGCAATGTTCGGCAAGTGCGGATACGGTATGTTTGAGGCGGGCTATATTGAGGATTTAGACGATATTACCCCTCAAAGCCTTTATGAATTTTATGCGTCAGTTCTTAAAAATTCAAAGGTTGACATCTTTATAAGCGGAAGCGTTGATGATGAAATGGTAAAGGTTGTCGAGGATGTCCTCACTCCTTTATTTGCACCAAGAGAAGCGGATTATATAGAATCATGCGTCGCAATCAGCGACACAACCGAAATCCGTTATGTTACAGAGCCTGCCGACACAGTTCAGAGCAAGCTTTGTATGGGGCTTTGCTGCGGTGTAGAACCTGCCTCAAAGGAGTATTATCCTCTTATGCTTGCAAGTGCCATATTCGGCGGAAGTCCTTTCTCAAAGCTATTTAACAATGTGCGCGAAAAATTGAGTCTTGCATATTATGCAGTTGCAAGAACCTCACGCTTTAAGAGCGTTATGATGATTTCATCGGGCATTCAAACCGAAAATTATCAAAAAGCGTATGACGAGATAATGGTGCAGTTTGACAAAATGCGAAACGGCGAAATTGAGGACAGCGAAATTGAGGCTGCAAAAAAATATCTTACCAATTCTTTAAATTCTATGAATGACAGCTTAAGAGGTATGGAAGATTATTATTTAAGCGGCGCAATTATGGGAAATAATGAATCGCTTGACGACCTTTTAAACGGCATTTTAGCTGTAACAAAAGAAGAGATAATCGCCGTATGGAGCAAAATTAAATTAGACACGGTCTACTTCCTTAAAGGCAACGAGGAGGGTGAAAATGAATAGCTTTAAAAATTCTCAACTAAATGAAGAAATGCAGTTTGCAGTTCACGAAAGCGGACTTAGGGTTTATCTCTTTCCTAAAAAGGGCTTTAGCAAATACTACGCAATTTACGGTACAGAATACGGCTCTTTAAATCGCACCTTCAAGGTTCCCGGAGATACCGAGATGACAACTGTACCCGATGGAATTGCCCATTATTTAGAGCATAAATTATTCGAAGAAGAAAACGGCGGTAATGCTTTTGATCGTTTTGCATTAACAGGCGCAAGCAGTAATGCTTTTACTTCATTTGACCTTACTGCATATCTTTTCTCATGTACGGATAAATTCTATGAAAACTTAGATATTTTACTCGATTTTGTAAATCATCCTTACTTTACAGAAGAAAATGTTCAAAAGGAACAAGGCATTATCGGTCAGGAAATCAAAATGTATGATGACGAGCCTGAATGGCGTGTATTTTTCAATTCACTTACTGCAATGTTCCACGAAAATCCCGTAAAGATTGACATTGCGGGCACAGTAGAAAGCATTGCAAAGATTACTCCTGAAATTTTATATAAGTGCTACAATACATTCTATAATCCATCAAATATGTTGCTTGTTATGGTGGGTGATATCGATATGAATAAGGCACTTGAAATTGTTGATAAGCATATATCTCCCGACCGAAACTTAGGCAAAATCGAAAAATTCAAGACAGATGAGCCTCACGCAAGGGTTCAGGAATATATCGAACAGCGTCTGATGGTTTCTCAGCCGATATTCAGAATAGGTTTTAAAGATAATCAGCCTGATATGAGCGGAGAGGCACTTATCAAAAAAGAGATTGCAACCGAAATTATTTTAGAGGCATTGTTTGGCAAAAGCAGCGATTTATATTTAGAGCTTTACGAGCAGGGCTTGATTGATGCGACCTTTGGCACAGAAGCGGATATTGAACGAGAGTATGGCTTCAGCTTAATCGGCGGCGAATCGAACAATCCCGAAAAAGTTTACGAAATTATCAAAGAACACATTGCCAATATCTGCAAAACCGGAATTGACAAAGAAATTTTAGACAGAACAAGAAGAGTTATTATTTCCCAGGACATTAAAACCTTTAACAATGTTGAAAGAATGGGAAATTCGTTTATCCGTCAGCTTATGAACGGATGTAATCCGTTAAAGTATGGCGAATATGTAAATTCCGTAACGGATGAGGATATACACCAAAGACTGCTTGAGCATTTTGATGTTTCAAACTGTGTTCTCTCGGTTGTGAAACCAGTTTAAAGGCGGGGGTTTTTATGACAAATATTATATCCTTTCCAAATCTTGAGCTTAACTTCACAATAAACCGAGTTGCTTTTGACATCTTCGACATATCGGTTTATTGGTACGGACTTATAATTGCGGCAGGACTTCTTCTTGCAGTTCTTTACGGAACATTTGAAAGCAAAAAAACAGGGCTTGACAATGATGATTTCTTAAATATGCTGCTTATTGCTCTTCCCGTATCAATAGTCTGTGCAAGAGCATATTATGTAATTTTTAATTTTGATATGTATAAGGATGATTTATTAAGCATCCTTGATATACGAAGCGGAGGTATCGCGATTTACGGCGCCGTTATCGGCGCGGCACTGACCGTCATTATCTACTGCAAAAAGAAAAAAATCAGCGTAGGAACAGTTCTTGACATTCTTGCCGTTGGTCTTTTGATAGGTCAGGCAATAGGCAGATGGGGAAACTTTGTAAACGGCGAGGCCTTTGGCGGCACAACCGACTCTCTCCTCGCTATGACAGTTGCATCAGGCGGAAACATTGTGGCAAAATCCGTGCATCCCACATTTTTATACGAATCTTTATGGAACGCACTTGGCATTGTCTTCCTTTTGATATACAAAAAATATAAGAAATTCAATGGCGAAGTCTTTTGCTCGTATATGGTGTGGTACGGATTGGGAAGAGCTGTTATCGAAGGCCTTCGGGCAGACTCTTTATACATAGGAGCTTTCCGTGTATCGCAATTACTTTCAATTGTATTGGTTCTGGCGGGAATTACATTGATTATAATAAAAAGAAAAAAATAGTCAGGGATTTTATCCCTGACTATTTTCTATTTCAATTTTAAGTTCGTTATTTTCTGTCGAAACCTTGGCGGTCTGTCCTGCGGAAAGCTCACCCATAATAAGCTTTTGAGCAAGAGCATCCTCAATATTTCTTTCGATATATCTTCTCATAGGTCTTGCGCCGTATTCCTTTTTGTACGACTTATCAAGAATAACCTCTTTTGCATCATCACAAACCTCAAGGGTAATTCCTTTTTCCAAAAGTCCGTCATTTAAATCACTGAGCATAAGCGAAATTATTTCTATAAGCTCCTCTTTAGTAAGTTGCTTAAATATTATAGTTTCATCAACACGATTTAAAAATTCAGGACGGAAACGCTCTTTAAGTGCACGGTCCACCTTGATTGCGATAGCCTCTTCTGTTTCGTTAAAGCCGACTACATTTGATTTCTGGTCGCTTCCGGCATTCGAGGTCATAACAATAATAGTATTTTCAAATGATACGGTCTTTCCGTGACTGTCAGTAATTCTGCCGTCATCAAGTATCTGAAGCAGGATATTGAAAACATCCTCATTTGCCTTTTCTATCTCGTCAAGCAGAATTACAGAATACGGATGCCGTCTTACCTTTTCGGTAAGCTGACCTGCATCATCGTATCCCACATATCCCGGAGGCGAGCCGATAAGCTTTGCTACCGAATGTTTTTGCATATATTCAGACATATCAAGACGGATAAGTGAATTTTCACCGTCAAAAACTTCTTCTGCTATTCTCTTTACAAGCTCGGTTTTACCTACGCCCGTAGGTCCTACAAAGATAAATGATACAGGTCTTCTTTTCAGGCTTATTCCCGCACGCTTTCTGCGGATTGCAGAGGCTACGCTCTCTACCGCATCATTCTGTCCTATAAGACGCTTGTGAAGTCTGTCTTCAAGATTTTTAAGTCGATTGGTTTCATATTCCGTTATATTCTTAAGGGGGATTTTAGTCCAAAGCTCAATAACTGCCGCCACATCATCTGCTGTAATATATACTTCTTCACTCTCTTTTTCAAGCTTTGAAAGCTCATTTTCTGCCCTTAACTTTTTACTTTTAATTTCAGCTAAAAGCTCATAATCAACGGCATCTGCACTTTCCAGTGCATCTTCTTCTTTTGAGATATTTTCTATCTCGCATTTAAGCTTTTCAACCTCAACAAGCATTTTGTTTTCAAGGTTAGCCTTTGATGCTGCCTCGTCAATTACATCTATTGCCTTATCGGGCAAAAATCTGTCACTTATATATCTTTCGGACAAAATGGTGGCTGTCCTTATAATCTCATCAGTTATCTTTACCTTGTGGTAATTTTCATAATAACCCTTGATACCTTTAAGTATTTCAATGGTTTCATCCACTGTCGGCTCTTCCACCATTATGGTCTGAAATCTTCTTTCAAGTGCCGCATCCTTTTCGATATGCTTTCTGTATTCCTCTAAAGTTGTTGCACCGATTACCTGAATTTCACCCCTTGAGAGCGCAGGCTTTAATATATTACCCGCATTCATACCGCCCTCGGCATCACCCGCCGATGAAATTGTATGAACCTCATCTATTACAAGAATTATGTTTCCCGCTTTTTTAACCTCTTCAATAATATTGCGAAGTCGTGACTCAAACTGACCTCTAAATTGCGTTCCTGCAACAACTGCGGTCATATCAAGCATATATATCTCATACTTTAAAAGCTTTGCGGGAACATCGCCATTTACGATTTTTAAAGCAAGTCCTTCAGCAATAGCGGTTTTACCAACGCCAGGTTCACCTATAAGACAAGGATTGTTTTTTGTTCTGCGGTTCAAAATCTGTGCGGTACGCTCCATCTCCGCATCTCTGCCGATTACCGCATCAATCTCGCCGCGACGAGCCTTATCGGTAAGATTTACGCCGTACATATCAAGATTTTTGCGTTTTTTGTCCTTTTTATCCTTTTTGTCTTTCGTCTTAGCACTGTCTGAACTTTCGCCGCCAAACATTTTACTCATAAAGTCAAATGGGTTTTTCTGCATACTGCGGCTCATATTATCATCGTCAAAATCCTCGCTTGTATCTTCACCCATCTCTTCAAGCATACTTGCCATTTCACGATTTAAATTGTCCATTTCTTCAGCGTTTACGCCCATATTTTTCATAATATCATTGACGGGCCCAAGATTTAATTCCTGAGCGCACGACAGACAATATCCCTCGTTTTTCTGTGTGCCGTCGGGTTCCATTTTTGTAATGTAGACAACGGCAAGATTTTTTTTGCATTTACAACATAACATAAGGTTTTCTGCCTTTCCTGTATAGTTCAAATAGAGTACAAAGGGACGGCAATGCGCCGTCCCTTCAAAGAATTTAATTCAAGTTTATTTAAATTACCAAACAGGATTAGATGCGCTTAACATCCGTAGCCTGAGGTCCTTTAGCACCTTCAATAACATCAAATTCAACTGCTGCTCCCTCTTCAAGAGTCTTGTAGCCTTCCATGGAAATCGCAGAAAAATGAACAAATACATCTGTTCCCTCTTCAGTTTCGATAAATCCAAAACCCTTTTCTGCGTTAAACCATTTTACCTTTCCCTGCATATTCTTTATACCTCCTAAAAATGTTAGGAAAAAATTTCTAAAATCCAGAAATTTCAACCACGGGCATAATTATATCACAGAAAAAGCGTATTGTCAAGCTTTTTTGTGCATAATGCACATATCATCAATATCCGACAGCAACTGATTTTTTTAGAGTACGGTCATCTTCTTTATTTTAATTTCTTCGACAGGAGTCCCGCCTTCTGCGCCTCTGCGCTCAATTTGCAAGAATGAATCAACGGTTTCCATACCCTCGATTACTCTTCCAAAGCCCGCATACTGTCCGTCCAAAAATGTGCAATCTGCATAACAAATAAAAAACTGACTGCTGGCAGAATTAGGGTCCATTGACCTTGCCATTGAAACAACTCCTCTTTCGTGAGAGAGTGTGTTCTGCGCAAATCCGTTCTGCAAAAATTCACCCTTTATATGCTCACCGCTGCCACCCATTCCTGTTCCGGTAGGATCGCCGCCCTGAGCCATAAAGTCATCAATTACTCTGTGGAAAATTACGCCGTCATAAAAACCGCTCTTTGCAAGCTTTTCAAAATTTGCCGCCGTTTCGGGTGCATATTCCGGAAGAAGCTCTATTGTAAAATCCCCAAATCTTTCCATCTCAACTTTAATCTTTGTATTAGCCATTATTTTGCCTCGCTTTCTGCTTTTAATTGATTTATTCCGTCATTTACATCATTCATTATGTCACTTAAAATAACTTCGTCAATTTTGTCTGTAAAAATCGGCTCTTCCATAGTTGAAACGAGATAATTTAATACCTCAGGTTCACCGATTATTCTTTTGATTATGTGATAGCCATAGGTGCTCTTTACAACCTCACTGATTTCCCCGACAGAGAGCGCAAATGATGCTGTTTCAAATTCTTTTACCATCTCACCTGGTCCAAAGGTATAACCAAGACTTGTAAGTCCGGGGTCCTCGTTATATTCTTCAATCAGCTTATCAAAATCCTCTCCCGCTTTTGCACGCTCTAAAACGCTCTTTATTGCATTTTCAGGATTTTCGTGCTTGGTGGTTGAATTCATAATAAGTATATGCTTTACGCATGCACGCTCTTTTTCGGTATACTTCGACAAATCAACATCCTTTGGGATATGCTTTGTATAATTTCCTACAACCTCTTCAAGCACCTTTGACCTTAAAAGCTCTTTCTTATAGGAATCCTTAAAGGCATTTTCTGTAGTTAATCCCATTATCTTAAGCTGAGTTAAGAAATTAGCTTTTCCGTTTCTTTCTATATAGTCACTTACCATTGAGTCAATCGAATCAAGCTCTTCTGCAGATAATTTTATATTAAGTTTATCTGCGTATTCTAAAAGCAGGTAAGTTTCTTTAATCGTTTTAACAGTAGCCTCTTTAACCTCATCAGCAACCGCTGTCCAGTCAACAGCCGAATAATCGCCCGTAAAATCAGGGTTTTGATGAGCTTTTTTCATAGCCTCGCTAACTATTGTATATTTATAAAAATCAACAGACACATCGATGCCGCCAACTGTCATAACCGCATCATCGCCTCCTGATATGTTGGTTTCTGCGCCTTTGCAAGCCGAAAGTGCCGCCATCAATGCTATACTGATAATCAAAGCAATAATTTTTCTCATTTTAAGACATCTCCTTTGAAATAGTTTTTCATTGTATTTTTGTCGGTGTCAAGCTGTTCTTTTAATTTATTAAGACTTTCAAACTTGTTTATCTCTCGGATGAACTTTAAAAATTCAACCTCTATTTCATCTCCGTAAATACTTTCTGAAAATTCGTCAATATATGTTTCGATAAAGCTTTCGCCATCTTCAACTGTCGGCCTTTTACCCACATTTGTTATTGCGGGATATTTTTTACCGCCAATTAAAACACGGCTTATATACACCCCAAGCTTTGGAACAACCTGAAAACTCGGCATATCCATATTTGCAGTAGGAAAATCAAGTGTCTTTCCTATTTGATTACCCTTTATTACCTCTCCCTTAAGAGAAAAATATCTTCCCATAAGGATTTTAACGGTTTCCATATTTCCGTTTTCAATCTCACGCCGTATGCGTGTACTTGAAACTCTGTCACCGCAGAGCGAAATTTCAGGAATAATCTCAATTTTTATATTTTTCTTTTGGCACTCGTCTTTTAAAAACTCTGTATCGCCCGCACCATTTTTACCGAAACGATAATTAAAGCCTACTGCCACATACTCTGCACCAAATTTTTGCACGATATATTCATATAAGAATTCGGTTGCAGAAAGTGCCATAAATTCCTTATTAAATTCCTGTGCGACAACTATGTCAACCCCAAGTTCTTCAAGAATTTCAAGCCTTTTTTCAAGAGTGTTGACCGCTCTTTGCGACTTTCCGCTGATAACCTCTGTCGGATCATTTACAAATAAGTATACGAGGGATTTTAAGCCGTTTTCACTTGCATATTTAATGGTACTCTTTATAATCTCGGTGTGACCCGTATGCAATGCATCAAACTGTCCTAAAGCTACGGCAGTACCTTTAAGCTTTATCTGTGTATCATAATAAATCTGCACCGCCGTCACTCCTTCTATATAATTTGATAAAATGTTTTCAAAATTTTCAAAAGTCCGTTTTCTGCTCTTGATATGGTCAAAAAGTTACCCTTTTGGTCATAAACTCTGTAGGTCTTACCCTCGATAATCTGAGGTACGCAAATCTGCGTTCCGTTACACATTTTTTTTGCGTTCTTGTCGTTTATTACAAGGCTTTCGTATTCTTCAAAAACGGCATCTATCGGCACTAAAAAGCTAGAATCGCCATTTTCAAGCATCTCTTCAATTTGAGAGAGCGTATAGGCATCTTTTATATCAAATCTTCCCGACCTTGTACGGACAAGTGCCGACATATGAGCAAAGCAGCCAAGTTCTCTGCCTATATCGTCACAAAGAGTTCGGATATATGTTCCCTTTGAGCAATCCACCTTAATTGACACCTTTTTTTCAGGAAGGTTAATATCAAGAACCTCGATATTATCAATTCTGACTTTTCTGGGTTGTCTTTCTATTTCTACGCCATTTCGTGCAAGCTCATAGAGTTTTTTGCCCTCTATTTTGATTGCAGAATACATAGGTGGTATCTGCTCAATATCACCCACAAATTTTTGTATGGCGCTCTTTATTTCATTTTCGGTCACATTAACTTCTGCCGTATCAGTAACCTCTCCGCTTGCATCAAGTGTATCGGTAGCTGAACCAAGTGACATCTCAGCTATATACTGCTTGTCCTTTGCCGTAAGCATATCAGCAAGCTTTGTCCCTCTGCCGATACACATAGGAAGAACCCCCGAAGCATCAGGGTCAAGTGTGCCGGTATGTCCGATTTTTTTGATGTTAAGCAGTTTTCGCAAACGATACACCACATCGTGTGATGTTATCCCAAGCGGTTTATTTATGTTTATAATTCCGTTCATTTTAAAGTACCTTTTCGATTTCAGCTATGAGCGATTGTATGTTCTCTTCCATCTTATCGGGAGATACGCTGTAACCTGCCGCACGGATATGTCCGCCGCCTCCAAAATGGCACGCAATTTCCGAAACATCCACATATTTTACCGAGCGAAGACTTACCTTACATTCTCCCTCTTTTCTGCGCCTTACATATACGCCAACCTCTACCCCCTCAATACTGCAGGGCAGAGTAACTATGCCGGATGCATCAATTTCGTCAATTCCCGCATCTTCAAAGTCGGAATTTTTAAGGCTCAAAACCGCGATTTTTCCATTACCGAAAAATTGCGTTGCGCAAATAGCACGCTTTTTAAGCTCTAAATATTCACGGCTTACTGTATCAAACAGCCTTTTGGCAATCGCCGAAAAATTAACGCCCTTTTCAATCAGGTCAGCGGCAACTCTATGAGTTTCGCCCGTAACGCCCGCGTACTTAAAGTTGCCGGTATCGGTGATTATGCCAACATAAAGCTTAGCTGCAACCGAGAGGTTGATTTTAACCCCCATTTGAGTATACAGCTTATACATAATCTCACAACACGATGCCGTGTCTATAACAATCGTTTCCTTTGCGTAGCTTGTATGGGTAACATGGTGGTCAATTGCAACTGTATTGTTATGGTTTAAAAAACCTTCACCATACTTTCCGAGTCTTGAAATATCTGCACTGTCAACCGACAAGAGCAAATCAAAATCCGAAAAATCCTCCTCGCAGGAATTGTCTGCACCAACACATTCCATCACGCTTTTTTCAGCGCCGCCGCACCAGAAAACCTTTGCATCTTTGCCCATATCTTTAAGTACTTCTTTTAAGGAATAGCTGCTTCCCAAAGCATCACCATCGGGATTTATATGGGTGAAAATCCCGATAGTGCTTGCCTTATTTATCTTAGAAATAATATTTTTAAACATATTATAATCCTCTCAGGATTTCGTTTATGTGTGCGCCGTATTCAATAGAATCATCGGCAACAAAGGTAAATTCAGGGGTATTTCTCAAATTGAGTCTTATACCAATTTCACGGCGAATAAAGCCAGACGCACTCTTAAGTGCGGCAATGCCGTCTTTTTTTGCCTTTTCATCACCCATAATGCTGATATAAGCCTTTGCAACCTTTAAATCCTTTGTAACCTTTACCGCAACTACAGTAAGCATTACCGGAAGTCTTGGGTCTTTAAGTTCTCTTATAACCGCACTGAGTTCCCTCTTTACCTCTTCTGAAATCCTGTCGGTTCTGTTATAATTAGCCATTAAACCTCCACCTGCTCCATAACGAATGCTTCGATTATGTCGCCTTCTTTAATGTCATTGTATTTGTCGATGCTGACACCACATTCGTAGCCAGCATTAACTTCTTTGACATCGTCTTTAAATCTCTTGAGCGAACCGAGTTCACCCTCGTGAATTACTATACCGTCACGAACAACACGAACCATACTGTTGCGTGTAACCTTACCGTCGGTTACATACGCACCGCCGATAGTACCAACGCCTGATACACGGAATGTTGTTCTTATCTCGATATGACCTGTAACCGCCTCGCGGAAGGTAGGCTCAAGCATACCCTTAAGCGCTTTTTCGATATCCTCAATAGCATCGTAGATTACTCTGTATAATCTGATATCAACCTCTGAATTTTCAGCCGCAACAACTGCACCCGGAGTCGGACGCACATTAAAGCCTACTATGATTGCATTTGATGCACTTGCAAGCATAATGTCAGACTCTGT
The DNA here is from genome assembly GCA_045661045.1 of Clostridia bacterium. GTDB lineage: Bacteria > Bacillota > Clostridia > Monoglobales > Monoglobaceae > UMGS1820. The sequence continues at coordinate 8,407 of JAZREZ010000044.1, read as the reverse complement.
TACAGCACCAACGGCACCATGAATAACATTTACTCTTACCTCTTCGTTTGAAATTCTTACAAGCGACTGAGTAACCGCCTCAACGCTACCCTGAACATCAGCCTTAACTATGATATTAAGGTCTTTCATCTTGCCCGCTTCGATATGCTCAAACAAATTATCAAGAGAGATAGTTGTTGCTCTCTGTTGTTTTTCCTGCTTTTCTTTGAACTTTCTTGCTTCAACGATTTCACGAGCTTTTCTCTCATCGTCTACTGCATAGAATGTGTCGCCGCCCTCGGGAACTTCTGAAAGTCCCAAAATCTCAACCGGAATTGATGGACCTGCCTTTTTAACGGCTCTGCCCTTATCGTCGTTCATCGCACGAACTCTGCCGACAGCCGTTCCGGCTACAACTACATCGCCCGTTTTAAGAGTTCCGTTCTGAACAAGCACAGTCGCAACAGGACCTCTGCCCTTATCAAGCTTTGACTCGATTACTGTACCCTTTGCCGCACGGTCAGGGTTAGCCTTAAGCTCACGCATTTCAGCAACAAGCAATACCATATCCAAAAGTCCGTCAATATTTATGCCCTGCTTTGCAGAAACCTCAACACAGATGGTGTCGCCGCCCCATTCTTCAGGAACAAGCCCATGCTCTGTAAGCTCCTGCTTAACTCTGTCGGGGTTTGCACCCTCTTTATCTATCTTGTTGATTGCAACTATTATAGAAACCTCTGCCGCTCTTGCGTGGTTTATAGCCTCAACCGTCTGTGGCATAATTCCGTCATCTGCCGCAACAACAAGGATTGCGATATCAGTAACCATCGCACCACGGGCACGCATTGCGGTAAACGCTTCGTGTCCCGGTGTATCCAAGAATGTTATCTTCTTATCACCCACCGCAACACGATGAGCACCGATATGTTGGGTAATTCCGCCGAATTCTCCCTCGGTTACATTGGTGTTTCTGATAGAGTCAAGAAGAGATGTCTTACCATGGTCAACATGACCCATTACAACTACAACGGGTGACCTTGGCTTAAGCATTTCAGGATCATCCGGAATATCCTTAAACAATTTATCTTCTTCTGTTAAAATTATTTCCTTTTCAAAGGTTCCGCCAAGCTCTTCAACGATTAAAGAAGCTGTATCAAAGTCGATATTTTCATTAACCGATGCCATAATTCCAAGAAGCATAAGCTTCTTTATAACCTCTGTTGCAGGCTTATTCATACGCTCAGCAAGCTCGCCTACTGTAATCTCGTCAGGAATTAAAACATGAATTTTCTCGATTTTGTCTTTCTTTTCCTTACGCTTTAATTCTTCCTCAAGATTAGGCTTTTTATTACCCGCCTGCTTACCCTTTTTCTTGTTGTCTTTTTTCTTTGAATCTCTTACATTGTCAGGGATAAGCTCTTCTATCTTTTCATCATCAATTCTGTCAAGGTCAACCGTGTTAACACGAGTGTCAACGGTTCTCACCTTTCTGCCTATCTCGATAACTGTTTCTTCAACAGGTGCTTCTTCTTTTTCTTCAATCGGCTCTTCTGCCTTTTCAGGCTTCTTCTCAACTTTTTCATACATTGAAAAATCGCTCACCTGATTTGTCTGGGTATAGTATTCAAATATTATATTGAGTTCATCCTCATCAAGAGCACTCATATGATTTTTAGTAGATGTACTGTTTTCGTGAAGAACCTTAACTATTTCCTTGCTTGGAATACCAAAAGCTTTTGAAAGCTCGTATGCTCTGATTTTCTCCATATACATTCACTCCTTCCGCAGAAATTTAATTCTGCTCCGTCTTTTTAACAATTTCAATAAGGCTTGATGCAAGACCTTGGTCTGTAACCGCTATAACCACCGCAAATTTACTGCCGATTAAGCTTCCAAGCTCATATCGGTCACCAATTTTCAAAAGGGGAACATTTCTAAAGCTTGCCATATTTGAAAATTTCTTCTCAGTATTTGCCGAAGCATCTTCTGACAATATGACAAGAAACGCTTTGTCATTCCTGATTGTATCGGTTACTCTTGCCTCGCCGGTTTGAAGCTTTCCTGCTTTTTTTGAAAGCGAAAGCATACCTTTAAACTGCTTATTCATTGTTATCACTCAACTTTAAAATTTTCTGATAGACTTCAGTATCGACTCTCCCTGAAAACGCCCTCTCAAGCGCTCTTTTTTTCTGTGCAAGAGTTACACATTCAGGATTTTTGCAAAGGTATACGCCCCTTGCTTGTATTTTATGATAAGAGTCAACTGAAATTTCATCATTTACCTTTACTATGCGTAAAAGGTTTTGTTTATCATTTCTTGTTCTGCAAGCTACACACATTCTCTGCGGAATCATTATTCCTCAGCTCCTGCCGGCTTTGCTGAAATATCAATCTTCCAACCCGTAAGTCTTGCGGCTAAACGAACATTCTGTCCCTCTCTGCCGATTGCAAGAGAAAGCTGATCCTCAGGAACAACTACACTGCACATCTTCTTATCCTCGTCTACCTCGATAGATAAAACTTCAGCAGGACTTAACGCATTTGCCACATATTCAGCGGGGTTATCGCTGTATTTGATAATATCAATTTTTTCACCTCTCAGCTCACGGATAACCTCCTGAACTCTCATACCCTTAGGACCGATACAAGTACCTACAGGGTCAACATTTTCGTTGGTTGAATGAACTGCAATTTTACTTCTTGAACCAGCCTCACGCGAAAGAGCCTTAACCTCGATTACGCCCTGACCGATTTCGGGAACTTCAAGCTCAAAAAGTCTGCGAACCAATCCCGGATGCGAACGCGAAACCACAAGATGCACACCCTTAACCGAATCTGCAACCTCAACAACAAACACCTTATAACGCTCGCCAACCTTGTAATTGTCGGCTCTTACCTGCTCGTTTGGCATAAGTACGGATTCTGCCTCATCAATTTCAAGCATAACATTGCGTTTTTCTATTCTGCGGACAATACCTGTTGCAATATCGTTTTCACGGTCAGAATATTCATTTACTATCTTCTCACGCTCTGCCTCGTGAATTCGCTGAAGCACTACCTGACGAGCAGTCTGTGCTGCAATTCTGCCGAAAGATGCGGGAGTAACCTCGATTTCCACAATGTCACCAATACCATATTTTGCATCAACATTTTTAGCTTCTTCAAGAGAAATTTCAAGCTCTCTGTCCTCTACCTCTTCAACAACAGTTTTGCGGGCAATAATTCTTATAACGCCCGACTCCTCATCAAAAACAACACCTATATCGGAAACTGCGCCGAAATGCTTTTTGTAAGCCGAAATAAGCGCGCTTTCAAGTGCATCAAGCACAACATCACGGCTTATACCTTTTTCTTCTTCAATCATCTCAAGTGATTGGAATAATTCTGAACTCATTTTTTTACTTCATCCCTTCTATGTTAAATTTAATAATTTTAAAAATCAAAATGCAGCTTTGCTGAAGTCGTTTCCTTTTGAGGTATTTCAATGTCGGTACCATTTAATTCAATTAAAATAACTCCGTCATTAAAACCCTTTAAAATACCGCTTATCTGCTTTGCTCCATTTATCGCCTTATAAAGACCTACATCTATAATTTCACCAATATATCTTTCAAAATGCTCCTGAGTTTTTAATTTCCTCTCAATTCCGGGCGATGAAACCTCAAGATAATAGTTCTGCTTTATCGGGTCCTTTTCGTCAAGCTTTGTACTCATCTCTCTGCTTATTTTTTCGCAGGTATCAAGGTCAATTCCGCCCTCTTTATCTGCAAATATACGCAAGAAATAAAGTCCGCCCTCTTTAACAAATTCCACATCATAGATAAAGCATCCAAAGCTTTTTGCTATCGGCTCTGCAATATCAAATGCGATTTGCTCGGTTTTTGAATATGCCATTTTGTCACCTCTTACATAAAATCAAAAGAGTGAGGGTCGCCTCACTCTTTATGACCATTATTCACTTTACTCATTTAATATATCACAAATTCTTAGATTTGTCAACGGTTTTTATAAGTTTTTAGTCAGTTTTTCAAGCTCTTTTCTAAAGGTTTCGATATCCTTGAACTTTTTATAAACAGATGCAAAACGAACATACGCAACCTCATCAATATTTCTGAGTCGTTCCATTACCATTTCGCCTATCTTTTCGCTTGAAACCTCACGCTCTAACGAATTGTGAATTGTAGCCTCAATATCATCAAGAATATTGTCAACGGTTTCCATTGAAACAGGACGGCTTGCACAAGCATTCATAATACCCCTTTGCAATTTCTCTCTGTCAAACTGCTGGCGGGAACGATCTCTCTTTATAACTATAATCGGTACGCTTTCTATCTTTTCATAAGTAGTAAATCTCTTGCCGCAATTCAAGCATTCACGGCGACGGCGTATTGCCGTTCCGTCCTCGGTAGAACGGGAATCCACAACCTTACTCTCTATAGTTCCACAATAAAAACAACGCATTTTTATCAGCCCTTTCCTGATTATAACTAAAGTATACCCTTAAAATATTTCAAAGTCAATCAATGGAATAAAATGTAATGTTTTTGTCACAGCATCGTAAAATCCTCTGTGGTAAATGTCGGGGTTGGTAAATTTGTGTCATCTGTAAGGTTAGGCATTTCGGGGTACGCACCCCACGCATATCTTGCATACTTCGGCTTTTCTACATCATCAGATTTTAAAATCACCTTGTCGCCATCTATAATAGCCTCTGCCTTGTAATATTGCTTGTCTGCGCCCGCTATCTCAAATTCGTGCGGGATATTTACATCAATTTTTTCTTTCTTTATAAGTTCTGTTGTTATTTTGTCGGCATACTGCTCCTTGGGAAGAAGCTTTAAGCCGCCCGTACAATCAAATGTCAATATAATCGCATCATCTTTTATTTCAAAAGATTTATACGCAGGGCCCGTCGCAGCTTCAAGGCTTTCGTAGCAATCACGCTTTGCAAGGCGTGCAAACCTTTCAGCCACAATTTTCTTGCCCCAAGGATGAATGTCATATCTTGCACTACCGGTTTCGCCGTCATAATTTCCGAATATATCAATAAGGGTAATCATACCTGTATTCTTTGAATTTTTAACCTTTGAAAGCGCAACCCTCTGCCCCTCACGCACGAGGGTTTCGTCAACCTTATACCTTGTAAGCTGTGCCCAGTAAAACGGCAAGTCACTTCCCCAAAGCTGACGATAATCATCAACAAGTCCCGCCATCGCATCACTGTATTCGTCAGCGGTTAAATGTGTTCTGTATTGGTCAGCCTCGCCCTGATACAAAATTATACCCTTTATATTAAGCTTTGAAAGCGGATATATTCTGTTGTTAAAAAGGTCGCCGTCAGTTGATGTAAATGAGCCGTGTTTCTTGCCTTTTTCAATCCAGCGATTGATTTCCGTGTCACCCACCGCAACATTGATTATTCCAACAGGAGCATCGGTTTCTGCCTGAATTTCACGAGAGAAATAATATCCAACCGACGAACAATACGCAACCGAATCCTTATTCATTTTGTACCACGCACCGCCCTGGGTATTATCAAGAGGAGCAGCCGCCCCATCCATACCAACTCCCCAGAGGTTTAGTATGCGAATGTTTGGATTATCAACATCGGGTGATTTAAGCTCTTTCTCGGTTTCCTCTGAACCTGTTATATATCTGTCCATATTGGACTGTCCGCTTAAAAGCCATACATCACCAAAGGTAATATCTTTAAATTCATATTCTTTATCGCCGCTTTTTACGCTTATACTGTAATCTCCGCCCTGAGAGAACGAACCTAAATTCAGTTCCCATTTTGATTCTTTGTCAATGGCGGTCTTTTTGAAAACTCCGCCGCCCAAATTATTGGAAACCTTTACCTCTACATCCTCGCCTTTTGTGCCTCTTCCCCATATTATAAGAGGCTTTTCTGCCTGAATTATCATATTGTCGCTGAATACAGATGCTACCTCAAAAGGATAAGATGCATCATTGATTGCGTAATTTAATTCAGCAATCAAGACACCCTCTTCAAGAACGCTGACCTTGTAGGTATCACCCTGATTTTTTTCAGCACCTTTAAGCTGCGCCTCAAAAAAAACAGGTTCGCCCTTTAAAAATTTTTGCTCTGCCTCAGAGGTCTGTTTTAAAACCCCATCTTTGTCATATGCAGACAAAACAACCGTCGTCTCAATATCCTCTAATGCATCAAATCCGCAAAGAGAGAGCGTTATGTCATACTTTCGGTTTTTGGGCATAACAGAAAATCCGTTTGCTTCAATCCATTCAAGCTCCGTTATATTTGAATTTTCAGGAATTTCCGCACGGAAATATCTGTACTCGCCAAATCCGCTGAACGAAATTTCATACCAATTATTTTCAGGCGGAATTGCTTCATTCACAACGCCAAGTTCTATATAATCTCTTCCATTTTTCGAGGCATAAAATCTTGTGCCAAGACAATTGTTCTTCTCGATTTTGCCCGCATAATAACGAACCTTTGAAAACAGAATATTTTTACCCATATCCGCAGTAATTGTCGAATCACCGCAAGGAACAGTGTTTAATGTGTCACCATCATAAAGAGCATCCGAAAGTTCCTTTGCGCCGTTTGTATATGTAAGCTTCTGTGGCTTTGCCGCCTGCGATACAAGATACATTTTAAGTCTTGGTTCTTTGGCAATTTCGGTGTTTTTTTCACCGCCGCAACCCGTTAAAAAGGCCACAAAAAAAGACAGAACTGCTACAAAAAACACGAACGCCTTTTTCTTAAGCATAATTCCGCCTCCTTTTTAATTTATACAAAGCATTTTACAACATTTTATTCCTTTTGTCAACAGAAAAGCCTATCTCTTCAAATAAATAAGGGGTTGTTTTTCACGAGCATCTCCCTTTTCATTTTCAATTCTGGAAAAGCTCTTTGCATCGGTTATCTCGACAACTGTTAAAGGCTCGCAACCCTCTATCCGCATAGCCGTTGGTTCAAATTCAAATATCGGGTCACCCAAACGCACCCGCTCCCCTCTATCTTTTAGCTTTTTTGTGTGACCGCTACGCAAATTCTCGATATTCTTGCCTATGTGAATTGATATTTCGACTCCGCTTTCCGAAAGCAGCGTGACTGCCGATTTTTCAGGAATAAGCTTATCGATTATTCCATTTATAGGCGATACCAACAGATTTGTTTCGGGCATTACCCCTACCGCATTTTCAACCTCGATTATTCTGCCCCTGATTGGCGAATATATGGTTATTTCATCAGTTGATATCTTTTGTTTTTTAAAAAAGCTTTTCTTTTCGCCATCGGTTATATTTTTAAGCCGACGATAGAGTCTGTCCGCCTCACAATTTAAAACCACCTGAAACTGTCCGCAGGTTACAAATGTTGCCAAAATCCGTTTTGTCTGACGCAGATGCTCGTTATCGATTTTTGAGTCATCTTTTATGTTAAATCTGAGTCGGTCACCAAGATGAATAAAGGATATTATATTATCCTCTCCGCCCAAATCGTTTAATATAATTTTTGCAAGTGTCTTATTATCCATTTTTTGCACCTCATTTTTATATTAACCGGGCGTATAAAAAATATACAAAAACGGACAGCCGAAGCTGTCCGTAAATTTTATTTCTCGTTCTTTTTCTTCATCATTGCACGAACTTTTAAAGGAAGTCCGAAAAGATTTATGAAGCCCTCTGCATCCTTGTGGCTGTAAAGCTCCTGACTGTCGCCAAAGCTTGCAATATCCTCATTATAGAGTGAATAAGGTGATTTTGCACCCGCAGGTGTAACCGCACCTTTGTAAAGCTTAACTCTTACATCGCCTGTAACAGTTTCTTCCATAGAATCAACCATTGCAGAAAGCGCCTCACGAAGAGGAGTGAACCACTTGCCGTCATAAACAAGTTCTGCAAACTTAATTGCAGCCTGGCGCTTAAATGCCTGAGTATCACGGTCAAGACAGAGATATTCAAGCTCATTAAGTGCAGTATAAAGAATCGTACCGCCCGGTGTTTCATAAACGCCTCTTGACTTCATACCAACAAGACGATCCTCTACGATATCAGCGATACCTACGCCGTACTTGCCGCCAAGCTCGTTAAGCTTTTCAACAAGCGCTCTCGGTGCCATTTTTTCGCCATCAAGAGAAACAGGAACACCCTTTTCAAAACCGATGTTTATATAAAGAGGTGTATCAGGTGCCTTTTCAGGTGATACTCCAAGCTTTAAAAGCGAATCAAGCTGAGGTTCGTTTGCGGGATCTTCAAGATCCATACCCTCGTGGCTGATATGCCAGATGTTACGGTCTCTTGAATATAAGTCCTTTTTAGTAACAGGAATTTCTATGCCGTGTGCCTCTCAGTAGTCAACCGCATCTTCACGGGATTTGATATCCCATATTCTCCAGGGAGCAATAATCTTAAGGTGCGGAGCAAGCGCCTTAACAGTAAG
>JAZREZ010000043.1:0-13336 GCA_045661045.1 Clostridia bacterium | reverse complement strand
CAGGTTTACTATTACCATAAATCGCCTCATTGATATTTGCACCGACACTTGTTGCACTTCTAAGAAGTTGCTTAGCAATAGTTGTATCTCTTTTAGATTTTGTATATTCTTCGTAAAAAAGGCCGATTTGGGTAGCAAATTCTAAGGATTTATTTAAGAGTGGACTTTCCATATATTTTCACCTCAAGTTAAGTATATCATAACGTTACATATAATTCAATGTTTTGCGGAGGAAAACTTCCTTTTCTCTTCTCTATTCTCTTTTATTTCTTATCTGGAAACGACAATTTTAGTGAAAAGTGAAGAGAGAATAACGAAAAGATAACAGTACAAAAAGAAACGACAATTTTAGTGAAAAGTGAAGAGAGAATAACGAAAAGATAACAGTACAAAAAGAAACGACAATCTCTTTCGAAATTGTCGTGTCTTTTTGGTGACTCCTAGGGGATTCGAACCCCTGTAGCCGCCGTGAGAGGGCGGAGTCTTAACCACTTGACCAAGGAGCCGTATGGTAGCGGTAACCGGATTCGAACCAGTGACACTTCGGGTATGAACCGAATGCTCTAGCCAACTGAGCTATACCGCCATTTATGTGCTCAAACGAATGAGCACAAATGCTATTCTAACAGAAATATCAATGTTTGTCAAGAGTTTTTTCCAAAAAAACTTAATTTTTACACTCTCTTTTTATCATAATTTTTGATTATATCTACGAAATACCCAACTCCTGCACCAAACATTGCAACAATTACTATAATACAGAGAACTGTTGCCCAGATATCAGGAATTTGCTTCCATATAATCATAATCAAAATTGCAGTATAAAACAGAACCGTTGTTGCTTTTCCATACCAATTTGCGCTTACTACAATCTTTCTGAAGTACAAAATGGCTCCTGATATAATCATAGTAACTTCTTTAATTACAACAAGCAACAAAAGCCAAATCGGGATAACACCCTTTAAAACAAGGCACACAACAGCGGTTATCTGCATAAGCTTATCCACAAACGGATCATATACCTTGCCGAAATTTGAAATCATATTGTAATGCCGTGCTATATACCCATCAACAATATCGGTAATTCCTGATAAAATTAAAACTATTGCCGCTGCATAAAGGTTCTGTGTGCCAAGCATCAAATATGCAAAAATCGGCACAAGAAAAAGTCTTACAGTAGTTAAAATATTTGGTATCATTAAAATTCACCTCAACAAATATGAACCTTTAAAAGATTTGTTGTTCCACTTACCCCTATAGGGCTTCCTCCGGTTATTACAACTATATCACCTTCGCTTAAAACATCAGTGTTTTTCATAGCGCATTCAACCGCATGATTGAAGATTTCATCTGTTGTAGCTTTAAGCTCCGTTTTAACAGGTATAACACCCCACGAAAGATTAAGTTGTCTGTATGTTCTCTCGTCTGTCGTTCCCGCGATAATGGGGTATTTTGGTCTGAAACCCGAAACTATACGAGCAGTATATCCCGAACGCGTAACCGCAATAATTGCTTTTGCTCTTAAGTCGTGGGCGGTAGTGCAGGCTGAATGTCCGATAGCGTTTGCTATATCCGAGCCAAGTTGCACATTGAGGGCATCAAATCTTTTTACATAATTGATATCCTCTTCTGCTTTCATACAAATCTGTGCCATAGTAGTAAAAGCTTTTACTGGATACTGACCGATAGCGGTTTCTCCCGAGAGCATTACTGCTGAAGTTCCGTCATATACGGCGTTTGCAACATCAGAAGTTTCTGCCCTTGTAGGTCTTGGATTATGAGTCATCGATTCAAGCATCTGCGTTGCAGTAATTACCATTCTGTTTGAACGATAACATTTTTCAATCAATTCTTTTTGGATTGCGGGCAATTCATCAAACGAAATTTCAACGCCCATATCACCGCGCGCAACCATAATTCCGTCAGTTACATTTAATATATTATCTATATCATTGACGCCCTGACGATTTTCAATCTTAGAAATAATACTTATTCCCTTGCCACCGTTTCTTTCAAGAACACTGCGAAGTTCCAAAACATCCGCAGCGCTTCTTACGAATGATGCTGCCACAAAATCAACATTCTGAGCAATGCCGAATTTAATATCTTCAATGTCCTTTTGGCTCATATATTCCATTCTTAAATTAACATCGGGAACATTAACGCTTTTATGATTGCTGACAGGACCGTCATTTAAAACCTCGCATACAACATCGCCGTCATTTATAGCGATAACTTTCATTTCAATAAGTCCGTCATCGATTAAAACTCTTGCATTTACTGATACGTCACTTGCAAGGTCTTTGTAAGAAATCGTACATCTTTCCTTGTTGCCAAGCATCTCTTTATTTGTAAGTGTAAAAATCTGTCCTTTTTCAAGGAAAACCTGACCATCCTTAAAATCACCGGTACGAACCTCAGGCCCTTTTGTATCAAGCAAAATTGAAATGGGAAGATTAAGCTCCTCGCGAAGCTTTTTTACCATATCAATTCTTCTTGTGTGATCCTCATAGGTACCATGAGAAAAATTAAGTCTTACAGTATTCATACCGCTGAGCATAAGCTCGCGAAGAACTGTTTCGTCATCCGTAGATGGCCCTAATGTGCAGATGATTTTTGTCTTTCTTTTCAATACAAGTGCCTCCCAATGTCCATTTATAGCTTATTATAACCATAAAATTCCTAATTATCAATATACTACAAATTATAGCTTTTTAACACATACTTGTCAAGCAATATATAGAAAAAAAGCGTTGAATTTATCACTAAATTCAACGCTTATCTTTAATATTCGTTTAAATTATCGAACGGCTCAAAATCGAGTCCGTTTTCCTGCATATAATCATCGTAATAGCCGTATGATTTAATTCCCGTTGTGGTCTTATTCAAAACTGCTCTTACAGAGCCTTCGAGGTTTGCAGTAACCCCCGTAAATCCAACAACCATACCAGACGGATTTTCTGTACCGAACTGTTCAAGCCAGTACGCACTCACATATTCGCCATAATCGGTATTATCGGACATTGATGTTTTAACAGGTGTGCAGAACGAAATGTTTGCATATTCACCTGAAGCCGTTCTTGTAAGAGAGCGAAGATAGAAAAGCCCCGTCGTTTTATCTCTGTCAATTACACCAATTGCTGAACAAAGTGTGCTATCTGCAAGAGTTGCCATCTTTGAAATTGAAACCTTATTGATTGTACGCTCTTTCGGAATTATGATAGCTGCGCGATTTGGGTTATCCCACGAAATTTTAGCATCGAATGCTTCGGAAATTGCACGAAGCGGAACATATGTTCTGTCATTATAAATCATAGCCGCAACATCAAGCTCGATACTTTCAGGTTGATTGCCGACTACTCCGTCTACAATCTTATATTTACCCATTATATTGTTGCCAATCTGCAACGAAAGCAAAGTATCATAGCATACAATCTGTATTCTCTTATCGGCAGAGAACCAATAAATCGTCGCATCAAGCGCTTCGGAAATTGCACGAAGAGGCATCATTGTGCGTTCTTCTAAAATAAACGGCTCATTTCCCGCCTCAAACACAAGCTTTTCGCCTATAACCACATTTACATCATTTGCTGCAAACGCAGAAAACGACATAGATAACAGACATATTATCAGAAAATAAGAGCTTAATTTTATAACTCGTTTCATTGTTAGTCCTCCGTAATCAGTTTATAAATATATTATATATCAGCAACACATAAAATGCAATAGCGATTTTAAAATCAGTTATCCGACTTCATTTCTGTCCATAAATCCTGCATAAGCAAATTTGCGTCATCAGAAAGATTTTTAAATATCGTGGTATTTTCCAAGAGATAAGCATCATCAGGATAAGAAATTCCATCATTCTTGACTTCATCAGAAAGCAACTCAAACGCAGAAATATTAGGAGTTGAATAGCCTATATATTCTGCCGTTTCAAGTGCCGCTTCTGTTTCTGTCATAAAGTTTATATACATCTCAGCTGCTTCTTTTTGTTTTGAACCCTTTGGTATACACATAGCGTCAACAAACATATTTGTTCCGCTTTTTGGAATTGCAAATCCAAGATGGTCATACTCTGACATAAGTGTTACAGCATCACCCGCATAATACGGAGCAAAAACCGCTTCTTTAGCACCCATTTTATCGAATATTTCATCCATTACATATGCCTGAACATATTTTTTCTGTTCTTTAAGCTTATCAGCGGCAGCATTAAGTTCTTCAGGATTTTCGGAGTTTAAGGAAATACCGAGCATAATTTCAGCGATTGCAAACGCATCCCTGGGATTGTCAAACATCAGTATCTGGTCTGCATATTTTTCATTCCATAATACATCCCAATCGATTTCCTCCGAAGCATCAACTGCGGTCTTATCATATATAATACCTACCGTTCCCCATGTGTATGGCACGCTGAATTTATTTTCCTCGTCATAGATGGGGTTTTTGAACTTATCCATAATATTTTTTGTGTTGGGAATATTATCAAAGTTTAACTCTTCGAGCATTCCTTCTTTAATCATACGGGAAATCATATAATCGGACGGAATAACAATATCATAATTAGCAGCGCCTGCTTTAAGTTTTGCATAAAGCTCTTCATTTGTCGCATAGGTACTGTAATTTACTTTAATTCCGGTAAGCTTTGTGAATTCCTTGTTTAAATCAAGAGAGCCATCTTCACCGTCTGCTATATATTCACCCCAGTTGTATACATTGATGGATATATTTTGGTCCTTAAACTTCTGATAATACTCTGTATTTTCAACAGCTATCTTAAGCTCATCGCTCTCGGTACAACCAGTGAAAAAAGTTGTCATAAGACAAATCATCATAATTAAAGATAAAAGTTTTTTCATATTCTTTCTGCCTCCTTTAAAGTTCTGCCTGACACCTGCTTACGCTCGATAAGATTTTTAATAACAAGCACAATAACAACGATAACAAAAATTATTGTTGATAAAGCGTTAATTTCAGGACTTATCTTTCGCCTTGTCATAGAATATATCGTAATTGGCAGCGTCTGCGATGTAGGTCCGCTTGTAAAATAACTTATTATAAAGTCATCAAGCGAAAATGTAAATGCCATCAGAAATCCCGAAATTATTCCGGGCATAATTTCAGGCATTACCACCTTAAAAAACGCTTTTACAGGACTGCAACCCAAATCCTGCGCTGCTTCGTATAAATGCGGCGGGAGCTGCCTTAATTTTGGCATAACATTCAATATTACATAAGGAACATCAAAGGTTATATGCGCAATTAAAAGCGTAACAAACCCAAACTCAAAATTCATCCTTGCCCTGAAAAACACAAACAAAAGCATAAGCGATACACCTGTAACTATTTCAGGGTTAATTATCGGGATGTTTGTCGCATTTATAATAATGGATTTTGAAAATTTACCCATTCTGTTTATACCGATTGCCGCCAAAGTGCCAAGCAATGTAGATATAATCGACGCACATACTGCGATAATAATTGTATTAAGCAAAGATGAAAGTATTAACTCGTTTTCAAACAGTTTTTGGTACCACTCAAATGTAAATCCCGTAAACACAGATCTGCTCTTTGATTCGTTAAACGAAAACACAATCAGAATAAAAATCGGCATATACAGAAAAAACATTACAAGCGAGAGGTAAATTTTAGATAACTTTCTCATAATTCTACCTCCTACATCAAAACTCGGTCATCGTCCGAATTATCAAAGGCGTTCATAATAGCCATAATAATCAAAACGATAATCATAAGTACAAGTGATATTGCCGCACCAAGATTCGGATTATAGGCAGTGCCTAAAAACTGCATTTCGATTAAATCGCCTATAAGCAGATTACTTCCGCCTCCGAGCATTCTCGAAATTATAAATGTACTTATAGCGGGCACGAAAACCATAATAATTCCCGATATAATTCCCGGCAGACTAAGCGGAACAACAACCTTTAAGGTTGCGGAAATTCTGTTACAACCAAGATCGGCTGCAGCCTCTAAAATGCTGTTATCAATCTTTACCATAACAGAGTATATCGGAAGTATCATATACGGCAAATAATTATATACCATACCAAGCACAACCGCCCCTTGCGTATTGAGCATCTTAATAGGCTCAAATCCAAGTGCCTGAATGAGAGAATTTATAATGCCTTCGTTTCCAAGTATTGTCATCCACGCATAAGTTCTCAGCAAAAAGTTCATCCACATAGGGAGCATAACAAGCATAAGTGTTGTGCTCTGCGTCTTTACATCCAGTCGTGAAAGGATAAATGCAACAGGATATGCAATTATAAGGCATATAATCGTTGCAATTGCAGAAAGCCATAAAGAACGCAAAAAAATGTCGCTGTACTGCCACACATCCTTTATGTATTGAGTTGTAAACTGTCCGTTATCGCCAAAAAAAGCAAAATAGGCAACCATAAAAAGAGGTACTATAATAAATACCCCCATCCACACAAGATATGGAGATGCCAGAAGCTTTTGGCCAATTCCTTTAGTTCTACCCATATCAGTCACCTAACCCTTCATCTTGTGCATAATATGGATATCATCAGGTCCAAAGGATATTCCAACCTCCGAACCTACTTCCTGAGCTTTTGTAGAATGAACAAGCCAGCTGAAATCCGAAGAATCCACCACCATCTCATAATGCACGCCCTTGAAGGTGACAGAACGGACAACGCCTCTTATTTTTGTATCACCAGATACAAGAGTTATATCCTCAGGTCTTATAACAACATCTACATTTTCATTATCCTCAAACCCGAAATCCACGCATTCAAATTCGTGACCGCAGATTAATACAAGTTTATCCTTGAGCATAATGCCATCTATAATATTACTCTCGCCAATAAAATCTGCAACGAAAGCATTTTCAGGTTCATTGTATATATCGACAGGAGTGCCGATTTGCTGGATATTACCATTCTTCATAACAACCACGGTATCGCTCATAGTAAGAGCTTCTTCCTGGTCGTGGGTTACATAAACAAAGGTTATTTCAAGACTCTGCTGAATTCGTTTAAGCTCAGTCTGCATTTCTTTTCTGAGCTTCAAATCAAGCGCACCTAGAGGTTCATCCAAAAGCAAAACCTTAGGTCTGTTTACAAGCGCTCTTGCGATAGCAACTCTCTGTTGCTGACCGCCGGATAAATTTTGCACGCTTCTCTCTTCAAAGCCACGCAAATTCACGAGTTCAAGCATATCCTTAACCCGTCTGTCTATTTCGTCCTTAGAAAGCTTCTTGACCTTAAGTCCGAATGCAATATTTTCATAAACATTCAAATGCGGAAAAAGTGCATATTTTTGAAAGACCGTATTAACGTTTCGTTTATACGGCGGAAGATTTGTAATCTTCTTTCCTTCAAACATTACATTACCGCTTTCAGGCGTAAGAAACCCGCCAATAATTCGCAAAGTTGTAGTCTTACCGCAACCTGACGGTCCGAGAAGCGTAACAAATTCCTTATCCTTTATGTCAAGACTGATGTTATTAAGTATTGCTTCGTCATCAAAAGATACAACTATGTCATTAAGGCTGATAATATTTTCCAACTGTCTACCCCCAATCAAAAAATAAAAATAGTCTGTAAAGTTTAGAATACAATATTTTGCGCTAAAAGTCAAGAATTTTATCGTTTTTTATCGTGTATACTTTAAACAAAAATTGTGCATTATAATTATGTATCCAAAAAATTGGACAAATCATTATACGGAGGAGATTAAAAATGGAAAATTCAACAAATCCCGGTATTATGTGCAGCGTTCAACAATGTGCGTATCACACAAGTGACAACAAGTGCACTGCAAACAAAATCGAAGTAGGTTCTCAAAAGACCTGCGCAAGCTCATGTGACACAGAGTGTGTTACCTTCAAACCTTCTAACAACTAATTTATAAAGGGCAGAAGCTTTTGCTTCTGCCCTTTAATCTTATTTTACAACTATGTTTATAAGTTTTTTGGGAACTGCAATACATTTAACTACCTGCTTGCCATCAATAAGCGCCTTAATTTTATCATTTGCAAGCGCAATTTCCTGCATTTTATCAGGAGTCAAATCAGGTGAAATCATAATCTTGTCACGGATTTTTCCGTTTATCTGAACTACAACCTCTACCTCGTCTACCGTCAGTGCATTTTCATCAAATTTCGGCCAGTCGTAAGTGGATATATCCTGCGTATGACCGCTTATTTCCCAAAGCTCCGATGTGATGTGAGGCACAAATGGATAAAGCAAGAGAATAAGCGAATCAAGAGCCTCTTTCACAACCGCACCATTATAACTCTCGCTCTTATCTTTATAGTTATAGATTGCATTAACCATTTCCATAACTGAACTGATTGCAGTATTAAAGCTAAAGCGGTTACAATCCTCGGTTACCTTTTTAATACTTGAATTAACTGCAAATCTGAGCTTTTTATCCGCATCTGTAATGTTTGAGAAATCGCCATCCTTATAATCCTTTAAATCCTCAACTGCACGCCATATACGATTTAAAAATCTGTAAGCACCCTCTACTGCAGTATCATTCCAGTCAAGATCTCTTTCGGGGGGAGCTGCAAATAAAATGAACAATCTTGCGGTATCTGCGCCATACTTAGAGATAATTTCTTCAGGGCTTACTACATTGCCCACAGACTTTGACATCTTGCTTCCGTCTTTAAGTACCATACCTTGTGTAAGGAGTCTTGCAAACGGCTCATTACAAGAAATATAGCCAAAATCATGAAGTGCCTTTGTGAAAAATCTTGCATAAAGCAGATGCAAAATTGCGTGCTCAACACCGCCAATATATTGGTCTACATTCATCCAATAATCTGCCTTTTCCTTATCAAACGGCATTTCTGTATTGTGCGGGTCGCAATATCTCATAAAATACCACGAAGAACATACAAATGTATCCATAGTATCAGTTTCGCGCGTTGCAGGCGCTCCGCACTTTGGACATGTTGTGTTTACGAATTCGGGGCATTCGCTAAGAGGTGATTTGCCCTGACCTGTAAATTTAACATTTTCAGGAAGCAATACGGGAAGCTGGTCATCGGGAATTTCCACAGTTCCGCATTTTTCGCAGTATACAACCGGGATAGGTGCACCCCAATATCTCTGTCTTGAAATAAGCCAATCTCTTAATCTGAAATTAACCTTGCGTGTGCCGAAGCCTTTTTCCTCTGCGTAGTCTATCATAGCAGGAAGTGCTTCTTTATTGTTCATACCGCTGAACTTTCCTGAGTTCACCATAGTACCCTCAGCTTCAAACGCCTCGGTCTGAACACAATCAATATCCATATCATCGGGTTTTACCACAATGTTAATCGGCAGATTATACTTTTTGGCAAAATCAAAGTCACGCTGGTCATGAGCGGGAACGCCCATAACAACACCTGTGCCGTAATCGAGCAATACATAATTTGCAAGATAGAGCGGAATTTTCTCTTCTGTAAACGGATTTATTGCGTAAACACCCGTGAATACTCCCTCTTTTTCTGTATCACTTGCAGAACGCATAATATCACTCTGCGCCTGAACCTTTTTAATAAATTCACGACAAGCAGCCTCTTCGGGTCTTCTTGAAATGAGAGCATCAACTTCGGGGTGCTCCGGCGCCATAACCATATATGAAACACCGTAGCTTGTGTCAGGGCGGGTTGTGAATACAGTAAATTCTTTATCAAGTCCGTCAAGCTTAAATTTAAGCTCTGCACCCTCGCTTCTTCCAATCCAGTTAGTCTGCATAGACTTAACCTTATCGGGCCAACCATCAAGTGTAGAAATATCATCAAGAAGCTTTTGAGCATAGTCTGTGATTTTAAAGAACCATTGTTCCAAATCCTTTTTGCCAACTTCACTCTTACAACGCTCACACTTGCCGTTTACTACCTGCTCATTTGCAAGAACCGTCTGACAAGACGGACACCAGTTTACATAAGACTTTTTCTTATAAGCAAGTCCGTGCTTGTAAAGCTGCAAAAACATCCACTGCGTAAATTTATAATAATCGGGCTTTGCGGTTGCAACCTCTCTGTCCCAATCGTAGCTAAAGCCGAGGGTTTTTAACTGGTCACGCATATTGTCAATATTTGACCATGTCCAGTCAGCAGGGGGCGTTCCGTTCTTGATTGCCGCATTTTCTGCAGGCAGACCAAACGAATCCCAACCCATAGGATGCAAAACATTAAATCCCTGCATCTTTTTATAGCGTGCAAGTACATCACCTATTGAATAGTTGCGCACATGTCCCATATGCAGATTTCCTGATGGATACGGAAACATTTCAAGTGCATAGTATTTCGGCTTATCGCTGTTTTCATCTATTTTAAATGCACCTGTTTCCTCCCATATTTTCTGCCACTTTTTCTCGATTGAACTAAAATCATACTTCACTTTAAAATTCCTCCCGTATTATTACTCTACAATGTCAGAAACATCAACTCTTATGGCATCCTGCCATATATGCTCCAGATTATAAAAATTTCTCGCCTCGGGCATAAATATATGAACAACCACCTCGTCAAATCCAAGCAGTATCCAATCTCCCGAACGATAACCTTCTTTATTTATTGTAAAAATTCCAAGCTTTGCAAGTTCTTCTTCCACATGGTCGCAAAGCGCTCTTGTAAGTCGGTCATTGTTACCGCTTGCTATTATGAAATAGTCGGTCATTGTGGTAAGCGAGGATATATTTAAAACCTCTATATCTGTTGCTTTTTTACTGTCTAAAACCTCAACTATTTTATTTACCGTTGTATTTTCAGATGCCATATTTTTCTTCCCTTCTATTACTTTTCAAAATACTCATCAATAATATTTGCAGTTTCGATTGTATCATATACAAAATAGGAACCACCGCCTATATATCTTCCACCGCCTGGCAGAGTATGCAA
The DNA here is from genome assembly GCA_045661045.1 of Clostridia bacterium. Lineage (GTDB taxonomy): Bacteria > Bacillota > Clostridia > Monoglobales > Monoglobaceae > UMGS1820. The sequence goes on along the minus strand of JAZREZ010000043.1, from coordinate 2,448 downwards.
ATTCACCTTTGCCCCATAGCCTAAAACATCCTTACATACGGCAAAGATGTCACCGCTGGTCATATTTGTATCACAATTTTTTAATACAGAACCAAAGACAAATGGCGCTCGCAAAATTCCCGCAGGGGATAACATTCTTTTAGCTACCGCCTCATACAGAAGCTTTTGAGCTTCAATTCTGTCGGTGTCGCCGTTCACATAGCCCGTTCCGTCATTATTCTGACGAAATCTCATAAACATTTGAGCTTTTTTGCCTGTTAATCTTTGTCTGCCCTTTTTCAAATCAATAGTTAAATTCTGAATCGGGTCGGTGTAATACATATCAACCGGAACATCCACAACAACACCGCCCATAGAATCTATGATTTTACTGAACGCATTAAAACTTACAACAACATATTCTTCAGGTTTAATCCCAGTAATCTGTTCAATTTCATTGCTCATACATTCAAAACCCGAAAAATAAGCCGAATTTATCTTTTTATCGTTGCGTCTGTTTGTAACTTTAGTATCCCTTGGGATTTGCAAAATATTTGTTTCGCCTGTATGCTTGTTAATCTGACACAAAAGTATGAGGTCAGTCCGATATCCGCCCTCGTCAACACCTGCAACGACAATATTTCTGACCGTCTGCCCGCCGTTACCTAAAATATTGAATTTCTGCCCTGTAAAAAGCGCTATAACAAAATTTGTTATCATCCAGACAATGATTGCCGCAAGTAAAAGAAATGTAATAAATCTGCCGGGATATTTTAGCTTTCTGCGTCTTTTAGGACACGCTTTTTCTCCTGCATCTCTCATAGTATCATTCCTTTCCGTCGAGCCTTTTGAGCAAGATAAAATTTCTTGCCTCTATCGTATCGGGGTGAAATGCCGCGCCTTTTTCAATAAGCTCATTTATCGTAAAATCAATACCAAAAATTATGGCATCATCAATATTTTTATATGAAAGCGTGCGAAGCTCGTCGACTCCGTCATATGTGCGGTTTTTTTCTGTGTAATCTGCCATATATATTATTTTGCAAAGCAGACTCATATCAGCCTTTGCAGTTGTATGATATTTAATGGCATCAATTATTTCTTCGTCCATGATTTCGAATTCGGATTTTGCCATATACGCACCAAGCGGGCCGTGCAAAAGCTTATGCGCATTTTCTTCAATTTTTGAAAGGCTTGCGCCATATTTTTCTTTGAGCATATATTTTGCAATATCGTTTGGTATTTCCTTTGCTATATCGTGGCAAAGCCCCGCAATATATGCTTTATTTTCATCAGCGCCGTAATGCTTTGCAAGACTTACTGCTTCTTCTGCAACGCCCAGAGAATGAATATAACGCTTTTCACTTAAAGTTTTTTTCAGATACTCTTTGATTTTATCAATATCAATCATTTTCAGCACCCACTTGCGTATACAAATTTTTACTGCAAATATATTCGACAACCTTTTTTGTAGTCATTTTCGCTATGGATTTTCCGGATTTTATGCAATTTCTGATTTCAGTTGATGAAACAAGTTCGTTTTCCATTGGTACGATATGAATATCTGCACCGAAACAAGATTTAAGTTCATCAGCTTTTGCGTTAATATTATCAAAACCTACTCTGCTTACAACCGCAATCGAAGCATATGAAAAAATAATATCCGGATTTTTCCATTTTTCCATATAATCAAGCGAATCCGCACCCACTATAAAATAAAGGTGCGAATTTTCGTAGATTTTATGAAGCTTTGGCAATGTTTCAGAGGTGTAGCTTATCTCGCCCGACTCTATCTCTATGTCGGATACCTCAAACATCGGAAAATCCTCTGTCAATAATTTTGTCATTTCAAGACGATGTTTGGTATTTTCCGTTTCACTACTGTTTTTGTGAACAAAATTACCCGTCGGCACAAAGATAACCTTTTCGAGTTTAAGATTATCAAAAACCGCTTCCGCTGCCTTTAAATGGCCGAGATGGGGCGGGTCAAATGTCCCGCCCATTATTCCTATACGCCTTTTTTCCATATTAGTATGAAATTACTTTTGTAACCCCTGTTGCAAACTTTTTAACCTTACCGCCTTTTGCTTTTGCGGAAGACAATACCATTTGTGCAGTATCTCCATCGCCCTCGGTTGTAAGAATTAAAACAGTTCCATCCTTTTTAAGTCCATAGCCGTTTGCAACATCTTCAAGTTTTTTAATTCTTCCCTTTTTGTTTACAGACTCAATCTCAGCCTCTGACTTTCCGTCTGCACGCCTTACCAAGTTCTTACTATAGATGGTGTGTTCACCAATCTGGTCAAAAGTAAATACTCTTACGCCGTCTGCAAGTGTCAATGTATTTGAATTAGCATATGACACAAGGCTGATTGTCTGCTTTTCAGGATCGTAGTTTGTAGCAAATCTTACTACAGCTCCGTCTGCGGATACATCACACGAATATGCATCATCAGAAATTCTCATTTC
>JAZREZ010000042.1:0-35154 GCA_045661045.1 Clostridia bacterium | reverse complement strand
CAATATAAAGGATGTCGAATTTTGTAGGAAAATTATTTTTGCTGGAGGTCGCTATGTTTATTAATATAATTAGGAAAATGCATTTAAATAAATATGAATATAGTATAGAGCAAAATGATAGTGTTTCGGCTGAAGTTTCATTTGATTATGGTATTTTGTCAAGAAATATTACATCAAAGGGAAACAATATTAAATATACAATGAAACAAAGAAATTGGTTGCTCAAAATTCTAATGGTTATACCTAAATTATTTATCCCGGTAGACTTGTTTCCTAAATACAATATATTTTTTAACGAAGAAATAATTGGAAAAACTAAAGTAGCGTTTTGTACGCCAAAAAGAGAGCTGACAATTAATAATAGTTTATATGAGATATATCTACACAGTAATAATTACATATCAATTATGAAAGATGATGTTCAAATTGCACTTGTAAAAAAATCTGTTTTAACTTTTGGTGAACAGAATAGATATGATGTGGATTTTGATTATATTACTGAAAAAGATATGGTGTTCGCTCTTTTAATGGTTGCATTTGCTGATGTTGTTTTCTATCCAAATCGTTTAAGGATTGATGCTATTAAATATGAAAAAACAATAGGTAAAGATAAAATGTCACAAAGAACATTTTGGCAAAGTAAGAAATAATATTTTTTGTCCTAACCTGACACGAACTTGACATCAAAATGCTTTGCATCTAAACCTTATGCCTCGCAATATAAATATGTCGAATGTTGTCGAAAGGAGAATTTATATGTTAGCAAATGTAAATAGGAGTCTTTTATTAACTTTATTGATTATAGCGTTTGTGGTTGCTATTGTGGTTATAATAGGTGGATTGATTTTGGCAATAGTAAAAGCAATAAAAAACAAGGCCTCCAACTCTAAAAAGATAATTGTTTGTACATTTGGTTCAATAATTATTGCGGCAGTTTCGTGGATACTCAATTTTGGATGGTTACGCTTTTTTATGACTTTCTTATTGGTTCCAGTTATTCATGGAATACTATTCTTTTTATCAAATATATTTTTCGCTAAATATACAGACCAATCACCTAAAATGTCAAGATTGAATTTGCTATTTATTATAACATATCTGATTGCATATTTATTAATGCCAGATGGTGGCGATGTCGGAGAAATGTATTTCTTCTTTGGGTTGATACATAGCGATACTCTTTCAAGTGCAGCAAATTTTATTTCAAGCATTGCAGTTATAGGACATATCGTTTTGTTCGTTATGCAAATTGTTGAGATTAGGAAAATCAAGAAAAACACTTTAGAAAACCAATAGTTTGTTTAGTTCTAACTTAACACGAACTAGAACCAAAAAGTTTTGCATCTAAACCTTATGTGTCGCAATATAAAGGGTGTCGAATAATGTCGAAAGGAGATGTTTGTATGAAAATTGATTTTAGTGATTATAAAAGTTTGACTCAAAAAGATATAATCAAAATAGATAATGCTGGTATTGAATGTACCATCGGTAAAATTCTTTTTGCTGAATGTCAAATTAACTTTAAAGAGTGTCGCAACATAGATGGTAATTATGTTGGTGAATTTGATTGTAGCGGTTCAAATTTTTCGATTGGTTTATATACAGCACCAAAAACAACACACATCTTCTTTATGGATGATGAAAGTCTATTTCATCAGGTAATTGAAACTATAAAAGAATATGGATACGAGTTTGTTGATATTGAAAGAATACAATGATTTTTCGTTCCAAACCTGACACGAACTTGACACTAAAAAGTTTTGCATCTAAACCTTATGCATCGCAATATAAAGATTGTCGGGTTTTGTCGAAAAAGAAAAAGAGGTTGTAGATATGAAAATACAAAAAATATATATTTGGTACACTATTATAATGTGGTTTCTGTGGAGTTCCATTATGATTTTTCTTAGAATTTCAGGAAATGCTTTTGATGTGCAAAATGAACAACTCTTTTTTCTTATAAAGAGTGTTTCTAAGATTGTTCATTGGATTTCTTTAACTCCTGTTATTCCTGGATTGTGGGTGTTTGCACTTACATATTCAATTAGAAATAAAGAACGTAAATATGTTGTGTTTAATGTTGTAAGTATATTGTTTAGTGTCGGTCTTTGGTTTCAATACTTTGTTACACACGTTGTACTTATATTGGGTGGTGTATAATAAGTATAATTTTTAGTCCTAACATGACACGAACTAGAACCAAAAAGGTTTTGCATCTAAACCTTATGTCTCGCAATTAATAAAATCGATTGGCATCTAGATTGTACAGTCTTTATATAAACATACAGAAAGGCGGTAACTTTAAAATGAAAGAAGATATTATTTACGGCAGAAATCCCGTAATCGAAGCTTTAGAAGCAAATCATACAATGGATAAAATTCTTATTCAGGAGGGTATACGCCACTCTCAAATAGGATATATACGAAATCTTGCAAAGGAAAAGGGTATACAATACCGCTTTGTAGACAAAAAAACTCTTGACCGAACCGTTGACGGCGAAAATCATCAGGGCGTTGCGGCGCTTGCGGCGGCTCACGCATATGCTGATGTATCCGACATTTTAAATGCTGCAAAAGAAAAGGGCGAACCACCTTTTATTGTAATTGCAGAGGGAATTACCGACCCGCACAATTTAGGAAGTATTATAAGAACTGCCAATGCGGCGGGTGCTCACGGCGTTATTATCCCCAAAAACAGAAGCGTATCTTTAGGCTCGGTTGTCGCAAAGGTATCAGCGGGTGCAGTTGAGCATACGCCTGTCGCAAGAGTAACCAATATAACACAAACGATTGACCTCTTAAAAAAAGAGGGGCTTTGGATTGCAGGTACCGCTCTTGAGGCGACTCAGTATTGCTATGACTGCGATTTAAAAGGTCCGCTTGCCATCGTTATCGGAAGCGAGGGCGAGGGTATGAGCAGACTTGTGCGCGAGCATTGTGATTTTCTTGTTAAAATCCCCATGCTTGGGAAAGCCGAATCCTTAAATGCCTCTGTAGCGGCGGGAGTCTTGCTTTACGAGGCAGTTCGTCAAAGATTGGAGAAATAAAATGAAAGTTTTAGCAATAGGTGACATAAACGGAGCAGAGGGCAGAGAATTTATCTACAACAACTTAAGCAGAATTATCAGCAAATATAATATTGACTTTTGTGTTGCAAACGGTGAAAATTCTGCAGACCCCAACGGCATTTCCCATAACATTGCAAGAGAGCTTATTCAGGCGGGTGTTGATGTTATTACTATGGGCAACCACACCTTTGACCATAAGGAATCTGCCTCTGTTTTAGAGGATAACGAAAGAGTAATTCGCCCGCTTAACTTTCCGCCCGAAACAGAGGGCGTCGGTGTTTATAAAATCAATTTGGGTTTTTGCTCGGTTGCAGTTATCAATCTTATAGGCAGGGTAAATATGACGCCTGCCGATTGTCCTTTTCACGCAATTGAAAAGGCACTTAAGGACATAGATGCCGATGTAATCTTAGTTGACTTTCACGCAGATGCAACAAGCGAAAAGCTTGCTCTCGGCAACTTTTTAGACGGCAAAGTAAGTGCCGTATTTGGAACGCATACCCACATTCAGACCGCAGACGAACGAATTTTGCCAAACGGCACCGGATATATCACCGACCTTGGTATGACCGGCGTTGAGGATTCGATTTTAGGAGTTAAAAAAGAAATCATCATTGATTTCTTCTATAAATCAGTCAAAAAATTCCGCTTTGAAAAGGCAGAGGGAACTGCCTCGTTTAACGGATGTATATTTGATATAGACGAAAGTTCCGGAAAATGTAAATCTGTAAAAAGACTTAAAGGAGAGAGTCATGAGCTTTTATGAGGTTAAATGCGACAACAGATTATACCTTAAATCCTCGCTTTTTGAGGATACAGCCCACTCCTTTTCTTCGAAGCTTGGTGGGGTAAGTCACGGCAAGATAAACGGCTTTAATTTCGGGTTCAGGGTTGGCGATGATGAAAATTCAGTTAAAGAAAATTATCGGCTTTTAGCCCTTGACCTTGGCGCTGACCTTAATAAAACAGTTCTTTCAAAGCAGACTCACACCGACAATATACGAGTTGTAACCGAAGCCGATTTCGGCAAGGGAATTGTAAAGCAATCCGACATTGAAGATACCGACGGTCTTATCTGCAATATTCCAAACACTATGCTTGTTGTGTTTGCGGCAGATTGCGTGCCCGTACTATTATATGATAAAAAAGTTGGCGCAATCGGTGCCGTTCACGCAGGATGGCGCGGAAGTGTAAAAGGGATTTGCAAAAAGGCAGTTCTTCTTATGCAGGCAACATATGGCAGTAACCCATCTGATATTGTTGCCGCAATCGGTCCAAGCATTGGCCCTTGTTGCTTTGAAGTGGGCGAGGATACGGCAGTCTATTTTGAAGATATTTATAAAACAGAAAAGGGAAACGGAAAATTTAACATTGACCTTTGGCAATATAATAAAGATAAGCTTTTAGAATGCGGTGTCTTAAATCAAAATATTGATTTAAGCAGAACCTGTACTATGTGCAACAGTGATAAATTCTATTCATATCGCACACACAGAGAAAACACCGGGCGGCAGGTTGCCGCAATAATGCTTCGGGGATGATAGTTTGAAAAAGGAACGGAAAATTATACATCTTGATATGGATGCGTTTTTTGCCGCAATTGAAGAGCGAGATAATCCCGAACTTCGCGGCAAACCTGTAATTGTAGGCTGCGCCCCCAACACACGAGGGGTAGTTTCGACCTGCAATTATCTTGCACGCACTTATGGCGTTCATTCCGCTATGTCAAGCACCGAAGCTTATCGCAGATGCCCGCACGCAGTTTTTGTAAAGTCAAACTTTAAAAAATACGAGGAAGCATCAAAGCAGGTGCACGCACTTATGAGTCAGTACACCGACAAAATAGAATTTGTATCTCTTGACGAAGGCTATATGGATGTAACCGGAAGTGAGCTTTTGTTCGGCTCTGCTGAAAATATTGCCAGGGAGCTTCAGCAAAAGGTTTTTGAAACCGTCGGAACAACCTGCTCTGTGGGAGTTGGATATTCTATGATGAGCGCAAAATGCGCAAGCGAAGAGAAAAAACCTCGTGGATTTTTTGTTATAAAAAATCCCGACGAATTCAGAAAGCTGACTCACAACCGAAACGTCAAAGAACTTCACGGTATTGGCTCAAAAACGGCAGAAAAACTTATCAATATGGGAATTAAAACAATAGGTCAGCTTGCCGAGTGCAGTCCTGACAGACTTGCAAGCTTTGGCATTATCGGCGAAGAGATTCGCAAGCACGCAATGGGCATTGACGACAGAGAGGTCGTTGCAGACGCCGCTCAAAAATCTATCGGCCGCGAAACAACCCTTTCCAAAGACACATTTGACAAAAATCTTTTGCAGAACAGCTTGGTTTTACTTGCCGATGATATAAGCTACCGCTTGTACCTTAAAGGTATGTGGGCAAGAACGATTACACTTAAAATTAAATTTTCGGATTTAAAGAGCATCACCCGCTCACGCTCGGGCGAGTATACAAGAAGAAGTGACGATATTTTAAAGATTTCAACCGATATTTTAAACTCTCTTCCGCTTGAAAAACCCATACGGCTTATCGGCATATCCGCCTCAAACCTTACAACTTCTGCCTATGTTCAGCTATCCTTTGAGGCTCCCGAAGAAAAGCCTGCCGATATATTAAGCGACACGATTTTTAAGCTCAAGCAGGAATTTGGCAGAGGTGCGTTAAAGACCGCAAGAGAGATGGAAGCAGAATCTAAAACAGATTTTAGTTTATAAAAAAACCTTGCAATTTTTAATTGCAAGGTTTTGTTTTTATCTTTTGGGATTTACAATATCACGCCAGCCGAGGTCACCACGATCAATTCCCATAATGAGAACCTCTGCCGTTGCAACATTGGTCGCAAGCGGAATGGTGTGAACATCACACAATCTGAAAATTGAACTTATATCCGGCTCATACGGCTGTGCTGTAAGCGGATCCCTGAAGCACAATACGGCATCAATCTCATTATAAGCAATTCGTGCCGCAATCTGCTGGTCGCCCCCCGCAGAACCTGACAAAAATTTGCTTATCGGAAGCCCGGTAGCCTCTTCAACAAGATTGCCGGTGCCCGCAGTTGCAAATAAGTTATGCTGCTTTAATATACCACTGTATGCAATGCAGAAATCAACCATAAGTTCTTTCTTTTTGTCGTGTGCCATCAATGCAATGTTCATTTGCCTCACCTCTCTGCAATATATTTAAAACTGTAACGCAGGCGAATCAGGTACATTCGCCTAAGGACAAATTTTTATAACCTTTTAACATAATACCATAAAAGTCACTAAATTTCAAGAATAAAATATGATTTTTTTGGATTTTTTTATAAATTTTGAATATTCTCGGGAAATTACAAGGTTCCCGCACCCTCTAAAGATTTCTTTTCGTCCTCTGTAACCGTGTTTTGCGGAACGACTCCTCCGACTAATTCGTCCTCTATCGGTTCCATAGATTGAGGCTCCGAAGGTTCTTCTTGCTCCTCTTTGCCGAAAGTCCCCTGCTTTATCTCCATATACGCATCAAATACTTTTCTTGCAACATTTGCCGCATAGAAACTATTTGCTCCATGCTCGATAACAACGGCTATTACGATTTCAGGGTCGTCATAGGGCGCAAAACCTACGAATAAAACATTATCTCTTCCGTCAGGAACCTCTGCCGTACCCGTTTTGCCCGCCGCCTTGTACTCGGCAGTCATAAAGGCATCCTTTGCCGTACCCGAAAGAACAACATTTCGCATACCTCTTTTTACCGCATCATATGTTGAATCCGAAATATCGGTTTCGGAAAGAATTTTTGGTGTGTTTTTATATTTAATCTCGCCGGTATCATAATCTGCAATCTCATCTATAAGATGAAGTGAATATCTTTTGCCCTTGTTTAAAATGGTCGCAATATATGATGCAAGCTGGGCAGGAGTAAACATATTATCCGACTGTCCTATTGCCGCCTGCAAAACATCACCCGGATACCATATACCACCTGCTTTTTCGCGGGTTTGGGGACTTGCAAGTATTCCTGTGCTTTCTCCAAGTTCAATTCCTGTCTTTTGTCCAAGACCAAATTCGGTTGCGTATGAATCTATCGTTTCAATCGTTGTAAGTCTGCCTACCTCATAAAAGAAATAGTTACACGATACCCCGATAGCTTCTGACACATTTATCGTTCCGTGTGTTTTGCCGGTTGATGAATACACAAGGCATGTTGGATTATATCCTTTATAATAGGTATATTTACCCTTGTCGGCTATATAGGTATCGGGTTTTATCACACCCGATTCAAGTGCCGCAATGGATGTAAGCGGCTTAAAGGTAGAACCCGGAGAATATGTTCCGCCAAGTACTCGGTTTAAAAGAGGCTTTGCTTTGGAATTTAAAAGTTCCTCATAATCTTCGTTAAAGCTTGACAAATCATAGGTAGGATGCGATGCCATTGCCAACACTCCGCCCGTTTTGGGGTCTATTGCAATTGCCGCACCCGCTCCTCCGTAGCCATATGCCGCCATAATCTGTTCAGCAAGCGCTTTTTCCATAACGCCCTGCAAATCGCTGTCGATAGTGAGCTTTGCGTAATTCCCCGGCTTTGGTGCCTGACTCGCAAGAATTTCGGTAACACCGCCCGCTCTGCTCATTTCTACGCTTTTGTAGCCGTCTTTGCCTTTTAAATATTCTTCAAGCACCTTTTCAAGACCGTCTTTGCCGATAATATCATTCATCCCATAGCCTTTTTCTTTCATTACGGCATATTCTTCGGCATAAATCTTTCCTGTTCTGCCTAAAATATGAGCCGCCATAGTTCCGTTTGAAAAGGTTCTGACCGGTGATATAATCACATCTACCCCGGGATATTTCATAAACTGTTCTTTTATCTTCTGGACAACCAGCTCATCGACATCACGGGCAAGAATGTATGGATTTTTCTCATCAAATGACGATTTTTCCATTGCGTATCTTATTGCGGTGATGACAAGTGCCTCATTTTCGTTATAATCTGAAGCTATTTCATATTTATTCCTGTAAAAATTTAATATGTCTTTTAAATCGCTATGTTCAGCAATCTTATTTGCCTTTTTAAAAGCTGCTATATCCTCATCTTCAGGCTTTGCTTTTTCGTATTCTTCTGTGCTTTCCTTATAAGCTACGCCGTCAACCCTGCGTGCACCGCCGCTTTTCTCGATATTGAAATCATACACAAGCTCATTTTTCTCTTTGATTATCGGGAAGGTGCTTTCTATTTTAGCGCCATATGACGCCGCAAGATGCGCAACATCTAAAAGAATTTGGTTCAGTTCTGCATTTTCAATATCTATTTTTTGAATTTGTATATTATAGCCTATTCGGTTTTCAACCAACGGTTTGCCGTTTTTATCAAGAATTTCGCCTCTTGGCGCTTCGATTGAATAGGCACGGACAAGTCTGCGGTTTGCAACCTGCTCATAAGATGCTCCCTTGATAACTTGCAGGTCAAAAAGCTTTATCACGCAAGACAGTGATAAAGCAATTACCAATATTATAACTATGTTAACTCTTACTGCAAAGTTTCTCAAAGGCTCACCACCTTGTGCGGTCTTTTATAATATTAAAGCTTTTACTTACAGGCACAAACAAAATCAATGTAACTATCCCCGTATAAAGCGCTTCGGGAATGATAATTCTGTAAATAGAGAAGAAAAAGCCTATGTCATATATGAGCGAATATGCAAAATAATATATTACAGAGCAAATAAGACTTACAACCGCTGTTGTAATTGATGCTATAACCACTCCGTCTATACTTATATATTTTTCTTTTAAAATTCCGGAAAGCCATCCCACATACATATAAACCAGGGCATTAAAGCCTATAATCTGCCCGATTAACAAATCATATACAAACCCGAAAATCGCACCGATTATTGCACCCTCGCCTCTGCCTTTAAGTCCTGCGGTTATAACGACAAACGCAAGAAATATATTGGGACTTATCCCAAAGACAGAAATGGCGCTGAAGAATGTAGGCTGAAGCAGAGCCAGCACAAAAAGCCAGACTGCATAAAATATAACCTTAATTATCTTCATTTTCTTCCTCTTCTTCATCTTTGTCCTGCTCCGATAAATCAAGGACAAAGCCGCTTAAATCCTCATTTTTATAGTCTGTTACCACAAATACCTCATTAACCTTTGAAATGTCAGCAAGAGGCTCGACAATTGCAACCTTTGACATAGTCGAATTTTCGTCATACACATCGGTTACCTTGCCTATTACAAGTCCCTTTGGGAAAACTCCGCCAAGTCCCGATGTTTCGACAAAATCACCCGTTTTGATATCGGTGTCACGCGCAATATAGTTAAGACGGCATTTTTCGGAAAATCTAAGCTCAGAATCTCCCTCTAAAATTCCGATTTCCTTGGAACGCTCAACACATACGCCTATTGACGAACGAACATCAAGAACAGTTATAACCTCTGCAAAATCGTCACCGACACGGCTAATCTGCCCCACAAGCTCACGATTTGCGTTGACTACGGGCTGATTTATTTTAATGCCGTCATCGCTTCCTCTGTTTATCGTAAAGCTAGAGTACCAGTTCGACGGGTCCTTTCCCGAAGCGGTTGCCGCAACAAGAGTAAGATTTGGCTGTTGCTTCATAAGCTTGACCATTGTGCGAAGCTCGGTATTTTCACTCTCAAGCCCCTGCATATCCCTTATCTCTTTTTGAAGCTTTGTGTTCTCACTTTTAAGCTTTTCGTTCTCTTCACGAAGCGACTTAATACTGCTGAAATAATTGGCTATATTTACAAACCAGTTGCCCGTTTGTGTAGCTCCGCTTTGCGCCGCAGTAATAACCCCGCCGCCTGCGTTCTCCACAAACGAGGTTTCTCTGTCCGCGCTGCTGAAAACGCTGATAATTATGATAATCAAAACCGTTGCGATTATTAAAAATATCGTCGGCTTATGCTCAAATAATCTTCTCAACCTTACCACCTGCTAAGTAGGCCCTTGCCTATATTTGAAAATCCCGTATTCATCATATAATCAATTGACTTGCCCGTTCCGACAGCGACACATTCAAGCGGATTTTCTGCAATGTATACCGGGATTTCGGTGCTCATATTTATAAGTCTGCCAAGTCCGCGCAGCATCGAGCCGCCACCCGTTAAAACTATACCGCTCTCCATTACATCCGCTCCAAGCTCGGGAGGCGTATTTTCAAGCGCAACCTTTACTGCATCCACGATTTCTTCAGCAATCTCGGTAAGAACAGGTCTGATTTCGTCACTTGTAACCTTAGCGGATTTGGGCATACCCGATACAACATCTCTGCCGTTTACCTCTATTGTTTCGGTGTTCATACCCGCATAAACCGAGCCTATGTTAATCTTAACATTCTCGGCGGTTGCCTCGCCTATAACAACGCCGTGTTGTTTTTTTACATACTGAATGATTGCTTCATCAAAGCTGTTTCCCGCAGTAGTTGTCTTTTGCGAAACAACGATACCTCCAAGAGAGATAATTGCCGCCTCGGTAACTCCCGCACCTACATTGACAATCATACTGCCGTGAGGCGCACCGATTTCTACACCGCAGCCAACTGCCGCCGCAAGAGGCGCTTCCATAAGCACTACCTCGCGGATACCCGCATTTCGTGCCGCCTCGCAAGCCGCTCTGCGTTCAACCTCGCTTATTCCGCAGGGAACGCTGATAACCGCTCTTATACGCACAAAGGTACTGCCGCAAACCTTTTTTATGAAATGACGAAGCATCGACACTGTCGCATTAAATCCTGTAATTGCGCCGTTTCTTATCGGCATTATGCCCGAAACACCCTCAGGAGTTCTGCCCATCATATCACTTGCCTCAACGCCGATTGCCACTACCTGAGAGGTAGTATTGCTCTTTATTACCATTGATGGCTCGTTTAAAATTATTCCTTTAGTTTTTTCATAGATAAGGGTTGATGATGTACCCAAATCAATTCCTATATCAAAAGCCATAATTATCCTCCTTATTTTTATCCTTTTTACAGTACATTAAAATCGAACTGGTTTTTAAGTACCATTGAAAGTGCGGACACCGGAAGCCCTACCACATTGAAGTAATCGCCCTTTATATAGTCAACAAATATTGCACCTTTGCCCTGAACTCCGTACGCTCCCGCTTTGTCCATAGGCTCATTTGTTGCAATGTATCTTTCTATCTCACCCGTCGTAAGAGGTCTGAAATGCACTGCAGTTCTTTCAAAGCTGCAAAATGTGCGCTTTGTTTTGTTATCAATTACTGCGTAGCCCGTGCAGACATGATGCTCTCTTCCCGAAAGCGTGCGGAGCATTGCCGCCGCATCTGCCTCGTCTTTGGGCTTGCCTAATATTTTGCCGTCTATGAAAACGATGGTGTCAGCTGCAATTATCAGTGCATTATCCTCTGAAATCTTTGCGGTGTTTTCTGCCTTTTGAAGAGCAAGTCTTTTTACAGTTTCTTCAGGTGCAAGTCCCTCCTCGACAACCTCGGGAGAGTTATCGGGACGCACCTCAAATTCAGGAATAAGTCCCTCTAAAAGTTCTTTTCTTCTTGGTGATTTTGATGCAAGAATTATTTTTCTGTTATCCATAGCTATTCCCCCGTAGAACCAAAGCCGCCTACGCCTCTGGCTGTATCATCAAGCGTTTCACATTCTGTGAAAGTCGCCTTGCAAACAGGCAAAAACACAAGCTGTGCAATTCTGTCCTTTGGATTTATTGTATATTCTTCGTTTGAAATATTCACGGTTGAAACCTTTACCTCGCCCGTGTAGTCGGTGTCTATTACACCTACGCAGTTTGCCATTGTAATTCCCTTTTTAAACGAAAGACCTGAGCGCGGAAAGATAAATCCGCCAACCCCTTCGGGAATTTGCATCGCAAATCCTGTGGGAATTAAAATACGCTCGCCCGGCTTTATGGTAATCGGCTTATCTATTGCCGCCGACAAATCCATGCCCACACTTCCGTCTGTTGCGTACTCAGGCTTTACTGCCAAATCTGATAAAATCTGAATTTTTACATCAACCATAAAAATCTCCGTTCTGGCTCTACGCCAACGCTTTCCTGTAAAATTGAAGTCTTGTATATTCAAAATCCGCAATCGGTTTTGAATTCATATAATTTTCGGCTATTTCTCTGCACCGCTCGGCACTCTCGTCGGTGAACATAAGGCAGAGATAATCCGCCCCCGCATTTTTTAAATCCGCAGTTTTATCACCCATATAAAGCGGAACCGAATTTAAAACCACACTTCTGCATATATCGCCGTCTTTTACAATGACAAACTCTCTGCCCGTTCGGTCTGTTATTTTACCCATACCATCGCAGGTGCATTTGTCGGTATTTTTCAATATACAGTTTTCCGCCGTCATAAGCGGAAGTCTGCCGTATACAATAATCTCTGCTGTGTGGTCTTTATCTATATCCCTGATTTGAGCAAGGTTAAGCTCGGGAGATAAGCAGATACTTGAAAGACCAAAATCTTTATATTGCAAAAAGCTTAAGCTGTTTGTCACATTAAGCCTGAATGTGCCGTATTTGTTAAATCCCTCTGCTATCTCAAAAGCATCTATTGTAGAAACCGCAACATTATTAAAGCCGGCTTTTTTAAGCTCAAGTAATCTTTTTCTTGAGCGTTCTCTGTCAATCTCCCTTAAAATTACAGGGAGTGCTATAACCACACGGTCTTTGTCCATACTTTCATTTACTATATGAAGCGGAACATAAATTTTTTCAAAGGGCATATCACAAATTGCATCATATTGCTCTTTGCTAAGGACCGAGGCTGTAAATAAATTTTTGCCATTTTTAGCCTTTCCCATAACTTTTGGTTGTTCTTCAATCCGTTTATTTTTGTATTTTAAGAGGATGCTTTGCATAAGTTTTTCTGCCGCACCTCTTCTTAACTCATTTATAACGCTGACCGGAACAAAGGCATTTTGCGAAAGCTCAATCTCTGCGTTTCTGCAAGAAAAGGGCGTGTCACCAAGCTTTAAAAGCTGAGCGGAAACACTCTCCTCTGTTGCGGGGCGTTTTGCCGCCGTTTCTATTATGGCTTCTCCGTAATTTTCGGCAGAAAATTCACCACTTGTCATTTTTATATACGGCTTTTCATTTTCGCAGAATTTTGCAAAAATTTTCACATCCACACGCTTTGTATCGGGAAGTTCGGTTTTTGTATCATTTTTAAGGTATGGATTGTCGGGCTTATCAAATGCAAACATCTCCTTGCCCGTTTTGCCTACATAATATCCGTCTGTCAGCCCGCCTCTGAAAAAAATCTTATTCAAGGCATCCTTTTCTTCTTTATAGGGTGCTCTGTCCTCATCTATAAGTCTGCGATATGCCGACACAACGGCGGAAACATAGGCTTCGCCTTTCATTCTGCCCTCAATTTTAAGTGAGGCAACTCCCATATCGGAAAGCTCTTTGATATGGTCTGCATATGACATATCCTTAAGGCTTAAATAGAATTTGTTGTCACCGTACGGAAGTCTGCATGGTTGGGCACACTTTCCGCGATTGCCGCTTCTTGAGCCGATTACACTGCTCATTAAGCATTGTCCCGAATAGCTCATACACATAGCGCCGTGAACAAAAACCTCTGCCTCGGCTTTTGTTTCTTTGATTATATTGCGTATTTCACCGCCCGAAAGTTCGCGGGAAAGTACCACTCGGGAAACTCCCAAATCTTCAAGCAGGCGCACTCCGTCCGCAGTGTGAACGGTCATCTGTGTGCTTGCGTGAAGTTCAATATCGGGCGAAAGCTCGCGTATTCTTTTAAGCACGCCCAAATCCTGAACGATAACTCCGTCAACGCCCGCCCTTGTTATTACCTTTATGAATTTATCAAGGTCTGCAAATTCTCTGTCAAAGAGCAGAGTGTTTACAGTCAAATAAGACTTTGCCCCTCTTAAGTGACAAAAGTCTGCTGCACGATAAATTTCTTCGTCTGTTAAATTGCCCGCAAAACTGCGTGCACCAAAGCTCTGCCCTGCGAAATATACCGCATCGGCACCGCTGTTTACTGCTGCAAGAACACAATTATAAGTTCCCGCAGGCGCTAAAAGTTCAATTTTTTTCACGATTATCTGTATCCTGTGGTTCTTCTTGCACCCGAAAGCTCGGTTTCTTTTTTGGCAAGCTCTATCTGCAGCTTGTGAATATCCTCACGCAGTTTTTCTACCTCAAGGCGTTTTGCCTCAAGCTCGGTTGCAAGTCCTTTTGACTGATCAATATAGCCCTTAAGCTCATTTCTCAAGTTTTCCAGAACCTCTTCGTTCTTCAAAAAGTCGTCTGCTATGTTTATTGCGGTAAGTACCGATTTCATTGCTGTGCTGAGCGGAGGTGCACCCTCTGTTATCTGGTTCATACGCTTGTTTACAAGCACCGCTACTCTCTGAACATATTCTTCGGGCTCGTTTGATACTAAGGTGTATTCGATATTATTGATTTTTACTTCTACTTTCCTTTTTTCCATATCCTGGCCCCCTCTTTATATTTTAAAATGCCGAATACTGATTTGGCATCATTTATTTCGTTATTCATTACCATTTGATATGCTTTTTCAAACGGCACCTTTATTACATCTAAAAATTCATCATCATCAGGATGAGCCTCGCCCTCTTTAAGTTCTGTTGCAAGATACACGTGAGTAACCTCGTCGGTAAATCCGGGCGAGGGATAGATATATCCCATATACTCAAAATTCCCTGCCGTCATTCCTGTTTCTTCTTCAAGCTCTCTCATTCCGCAATCTCTGTGATGCTCTCCCTTATCAAGCTTACCTGCAGGAATTTCGTATATAACCTTATCAAGAGGCTTTCTGTACTGCGAAACTAAAATTATTTCGTCATTGTCGGTTATTGCAACAATGCCAACCCCTCCCGGATGCTCTACAATTTCACGGGTCTGGATTTCACCATCTACATCTACCTTATCAACCTTTACCTTGATAATTCTTCCCTCAAACATAGTTTCAGACGAAACTGTTTTTTCTTCTATAATCATAAGCACCCTCCTTTGATAAATAGGTCTGATATACAGGCATATTTATCAAACCTTCTGCAGGCTCAAAGAGCCTGCAGAAGCATTTAATTTTACACAATACCCTGTGCCATCATAGCGTTTGCAACCTTTTTAAAGCCTGCAATGTTAGCGCCTGAAACAAGGTCATAACCAAGTCCGCATTCAGCGGCAGCTTCCATAGATACCTTGTGGATATTCTTCATAATACCCTTAAGCTTTTCGTCAACTTCTTCAGCTTCCCAGCCGTATCTCATTGAGTTCTGTGCCATCTCAAGCGCAGAAACAGCACCACCACCTGCGTTAACAGCCTTTGAAGGTCCTACGATAAGTCCCTTTGAACGAAGAAGAGCCATAGCCTCGTTGGTTGTAGGCATATTAGCAACCTCGATGTAATACTTTGTTCCGTTTGCTAAAATCTGCTCTGCTTCTTTCATACCAACTTCGTTCTGAGTTGCGCAAGGCATACAAATGTCAACCTTTACACCCCAGGGCTTTTCGCCTGCGTGGAATTCACAACCAAACTTTTCAGCATAATCCTGAGCACGATCTCTGCCTGATGCTCTCATCTCAAGAAGGTAGTTAAACTTTTCTTCAGTTGTAACACCGTCGGGATCATATACATAACCGTCAGGACCTGAAATTGTAACAACCTTTGCACCAAGCTCTGCCATCTTCATACATACGCCCCATGCAACATTACCAAAACCTGAAACTGCAACAGTTTTTCCTACCAATGTATCGCCAACATGGTTCATAACCTCGTTTGCGTAGTATGTAGCACCAAAACCTGTAGCCTCAGGTCTTATCAATGAACCGCCGTATTCAAGGCCTTTACCTGTGAGTACGCCGTTTTCCCAACAACCCTTAATTCTCTTGTACTGACCGTAGAGATAACCAATCTCTCTGCCGCCAACACCGATATCACCTGCAGGAACATCAACATCAGGACCGATGTGTCTGTAAAGCTCTGTCATAAATGCCTGACAGAATCTCATAATTTCTGCATCGCTCTTACCTCTTGGGTCAAAGTCAGAACCACCCTTACCGCCGCCGATAGGAAGACCTGTAAGACTGTTCTTAAATGTCTGCTCAAAACCGAGGAACTTTATGATACCCGAGTATACAGAGGGATGGAAACGCAAGCCACCCTTGTAAGGACCGATTGCACTGTTGAACTGTACACGGTAGCCTCTGTTTACCTGAGTTTTACCATTGTCGTCAACCCATGAAATTCTGAATGTAATCATTCTTTCAGGCTCAACCATTCTCTCGATAAGACCGCAAGCCTCGTATTCGGGGTGCTGGTCTACGATGGTTTCGATTGACTCGAAAACCTCTTCTACTGTCTGTAAAAATTCAGGCTCGTTCTTATCCCTTGCCTGAACCTGCTCAAACACACGCTTGAGATACTCGTTTTTAATTGCCATTTTAAAGGACTCCTTTTTCTCCTGCATATGCAGGTTTATATAAATTTAATTTTTTTCTCTGATATATTCGTCTATTGAAGCTGCGGCAGTTTTGCCCGCTCCCATAGCAAGAATGACTGTTGCCGCACCTGTTACGGCATCACCGCCTGCGAAAACACCTTTTTTACAAGTTTCTCCCGATTTCTCTTTTACTATTATACAGCCTCTTTTGTCTGTTTCAATATCGGGAGTTGTATTTCTTATAAGCGGATTTGGTGTCTGCCCGATTGCGATAATCACAACCTCGGCATCTATTAAAAATTCGCTGTTCTTTATTTCGACAGGTCTGCGTCTTCCCGAGTCGTCAGGCTCTGAAAGTTCCATTTTTACACATTCAACCTGCTTTGCCCAGCCGTCGTCTGTGCCGATTATCCTTACGGGATTGCTCAAAAGCTTAAAGTCTATGCCCTCTTCCTTTGCGTGATGAACCTCTTCAAGTCTTGCGGGCATTTCTTCTTCGCTTCGGCGATAAACTATTGACACATTGTCCGCACCCATACGCTTTGCGCATCTTGCGGCATCCATTGCCACATTGCCGCCTCCGACAACCACAACATTTTTGCCCATATAAATCGGGGTATCATACTGCGGGAATTTATACGCCTTCATCAAATTTATGCGAGTTAAAAATTCGTTGGCTGAATATACGCCGTTTAAATTCTCGCCCTCTATCTTCAAAAAGCTCGGAAGTCCCGCTCCTGTACCGATAAATACTGCCTCAAAGCCCTCTTCATTCAAAAGCTCGTCAACTGACAAAATCTTGCCGATAACCATATCGGTATGTATCTTTACACCCAAATCTTCAAGCTTTTCAATTTCTGCCGCTACAATATCTTTGGGAAGTCTGAACTCGGGTATGCCATACATCAAAACTCCGCCTGCGGTGTGAAAAGCCTCAAAAATTTCAACTAAATAGCCCATCTTTGCAAGGTCGCCCGCACACGCAAGTCCTGCGGGACCGCCGCCTATAACTGCAACCTTTTTGCCGTTTGGCAAAGGCTTAATTTGTGTTGCTTTGCCGTTTTTCATAAACCAATCGGCAACAAATCTTTCAAGTCTGCCGATTGCAACCGCCTCGCCCTTTATGCCGCGAACACAATATTTTTCGCATTGGCTTTCCTGAGGGCAAACTCTTCCGCATATTGCAGGAAGCGAGCTTGTTTCGCTGATTTTGTGATAAGCATCTTCAAACCTGCCCTGTGCAACAAGTGCAATAAATTCAGGAATTTTAACATTTACGGGACAGCCGTTCATACACGGCTTATGCTTACAATTGAGGCATCTTTCGGCTTCTTCAATCGCCATTTCTTCGGTGTAGCCGAGTGCAACCTCGTCAAAATTTTTGTTTCTGACAAGAGGTTCCTGCTCGGGCATAGCAACCTTTAAAGGTGTCATATTAGCCATTCTGCATCCCCTCCATTCTGCAAGCGTGTTCCTCACGCTTAAACATATTCAGTCGGCGGATTGCCTCGTCAAAATCCACTAAATGTCCGTCAAAGTCAGGACCGTCAACACAAGCAAACTTTGTTTCGCCGCCCACAGTAACGCGACAGCCGCCGCACATACCTGTGCCGTCTATCATAACGGGGTTCATACTTACAATAGTTTTAATTTCGTATTTTCGGGTAAGCTCGCAAACTGCTTTCATCATAACAAGCGGGCCTATCGCAATGACCATATCATATTTTTTGCCGCTTTTGATAAGCTCTTCAAGCTTTGCGGTAACAAAACCCTTGTTGCCGTTTGAACCATCGTCTGTCATAGTATATAGACTATCACAAGCTTTGCGGCATTCATCCTCTATTATGATAATATCTTTAGTTCTGAATCCGTTTATCATATCCACCGAAACGCCCATAGAATGAAGCTTTTTCGCCTGGGGATACGCAATAGCCGTACCAAGTCCGCCACCGACAACTGCAACACTTTTTACATTTTCAAAATGCGATGCCACACCAAGCGGACCTACAAAATCAAGTATCTCCTCCCCCGCATTAAGCGTGTTGAGCCTCTCGGTTGTTTTGCCGACTATCTGGAATATAATCGTAACCGTTCCCTTTTCTCTGTCAAAGTCTGCTATCGTGAACGGAACTCTCTCACCTTTTTCATCAATTCTTAAAATGATGAACTGTCCAGGCTCTGCCTTTTTAGCTATATAAGGAGCGTGCACCTCTATCAAAGATACGATATCATTAAGACGCTCTTTTCTGACTATTTCAAACAAATATGCTCGCCTCCAAATACAAAATCCGTAAAATTATCCATTATCCGATTTATTATATCACAAATTTAGCAGCTATGCAACTTTTTTGCCCAAAAAAATTTCGTCATATTTACAAAAATTTAATTCATTTATGTCATTTTTTGTGTTTCCATATTGCTTTTTGAGGATTAATCGGTTAAAATAAGCGGGTATTTGTTTCGGGGAGGTTTTAATATGAGTTTCAGTCTTGGCAGACGCTATCTTGTTATTCTGGTTCTTGTATATCTTTTTGCAACCTTTCTGGCGTTGAAATTTCCCGCTCTGCTCCCTGAAAATCTTCGGCTTTTTCATATATACAGCATCTTATTCATTGCTCTGCTTTTTGTTGCACTCTGTATTCTTTGCATTGTCAATAAGGAAATCAGAAATATGGCAATTTTCTCGTTTTTTATGATTATATTTTTTATAGCGGCATTGCTGAGGTTTTCTGCCTTTTCTGCAAATCTTGAAAAAAGCGAAACTCTTATCAAAGATAATGCCGTCGTTTCGGGCGTAGTTAAATCACCCGCCTCTTTAAGTTCCACACAAAAAACATATTCAGTAAACTTTGACATTTATTCTGTAGATTCTGTCCCGACAAAAAATATCCCCATAAAATTATATATCCCAACCGATTTGCAAGAGCCTCATATCGGCGATACAATCGATTGCACACTATCTCTTAACCTTGTCAGCCCGCCCGCTTTTGAGAATGCCTTTGATTATCAAAAGTATCTCTTCCAAAATGGACTTGTTTCCGCTTACTATGCAAAGAAAGCAGAATTTTCGGGCAAAAAATCCGTAAACCCATTGCTTGTTCTGGGACTTAAATTGAGGGAGGCTATCATCTCGTCAATCAGCCGATGTTATTACAACCCTGATAACGCTGAGCTTTTAAAGGGAATTTTAGTCGGTGATGTCAGCGGATTTTCCGATGAGCTTTATAATCGATATACAAATTCAGGCTTTATACATATTGCCTCTGTGTCGGGAATGCACACCTCATACATACTTTCGCTTGTGGCATTTGTTCTGTGTTTCTTGCGGTTTCCAAAGCGTTTTACGGCGTTTGTCGCCATTCCAATTTTAATCGTATTCGCCGCAATCGCACTTTTCACCGCGTCGGTTTTACGCGCAGTTATTATGTCATCTGTTCTTTTGCTGTCGATGGTCTTTAAAAGGCATAACGACTCCATCACGGCTCTGTTTATCTCCGCACTTATTCTGGTGTTTTATAATCCTTATATGCTGACGGGTACTGGTTTTCTTTTATCATACGGCGCAACACTCGGTATTCTTGTGTTCTTCAGGAAAGTCAGGGATTGTATAGGCGAGGTAATATATTCAACCCCCGTAAAATCATCATTTCTGCATCGTTTAGGCTGCCTTTTAAGCGGTTGCTTTGTAAATTCCGTTTCTCTGTCACTTTCTGCAACCGTTGGCATTTCGTATTTTACCGCTAAGTTTTTCGGCAAGCTTCAGCTTGGCGGAATAATGGGAAATCTGCTTATAGGCATACTTGTTGCCTTTGTGTTTTTCTGTGGCTACGCCAACTGCATTCTTTTGCTTATAAATGAAGGTCTTGCACAAACATTCGCTTTTGCGATTATAAACCCCTGCTTAAGTGTGTTAAACGGCATTGCCGAATTTTTCTCAAATAAAATTTTTCAGCTTAATGTAATGTCACCGTCGGATTTATTTTTCGCAGTATATCTTGTTGCTTGTGCCGCATTTTATCTGCTTTTAACTCCAAATGAAAAGAACGCATAGATACCTATGCGTTCTCTAAAATTGTTTTATTTCCGCGCTCTAACGATACAACGCCGGTTCGGCATATTTCAAGTATTGTAAACTCCTGCATCAGTTCGATGAATGCATCAATGCGTTTTGAATCGCCCGTAATTCTTAAAATTATCGAATCCAGCGTATAGTCAACCGTTTCTGCCTTGAAAGCTTCTGCGGCAGTTTTTATATCATCACGCACCTCAGGATCGTGTTTCATTTTAATAAGCATAAGCTCGCAATTTACCGATTCGTCACGGCTGAGCTCCTTTACCTTGATTATATCGGGCAGCTTGCAAAGCTGTGTTATCATCTGGTGGTTAAATTCAGGATCACCTTCGTATGTAACTGTTATACGCGAATATTTTTCAGATTCCGTTTCGCTTACTGTAAGCGAGTCTATGTTAAACTGTCTGCGTCTGAACATACTTGTTACTCTGTTGAGCACACCAAATTCGTTTTTTACAAGAACTGCTATCGTATATCTCGACACTTTATTCACCAACCTTTACAATTATATCATCCATCGAGCCGCCTGCGGGCAGCATGGGAAGAACCAACTCATTTTCGTCTATCTTGCAATCAATTACGAATGGACCGTCATAAGAAAAAGCTTTTTTAAACGCATCATCCAATTCCTCCAAAGTGTCAACCTTAACACCATCTGCACCAAACGCCTTTGCAAGAGCCACGAAATCGGTCTTTCGATTAAGCACAGTATTTGAATAATGTTTATCATAAAAAAGTGTCTGCCATTGATGAACCATCCCTAAAACACCGTTATTCATAAGCAGAATTACAATCGGGGTTTTATTTGAAACCGCTGTTGCAAGCTCATTCTGGCACATACCAAAGCTTCCGTCGCCCGTAACCAGAACGGTTCTTTTTCCGGTGCCCATCTGTGCGCCGATTGCCGCACCCAAACCGAAGCCCATCGTTCCGAGTCCGCCGCTTGAAACAAATCTGCGTGTGTGCGAAAAGCTTACATATTGCGCAGTCCACATCTGATGCTGACCAACATCGGTAGCAACGGGAGTGTCGCTGTCAATATATTTATTGAGCATTGTAAGCACCGCTTTCGGTGTCATACCCTGCCTTGCATCTGCGTTTTGCGCCTCAATATCTCTGTATTTTTGAATTTTCTTCTGCCATTCGGGGTGAGTTTTCTTTTCAAGCACAGAAAGCAATTGAGAAAGCACAAGCTTTACATCGCCCTTGAGCGAATGATTTGGCTTTATGTTTTTTGAAAGCTCCGAACTGTCGGTGTCAATATGTATTACCTTTGATGCTTCTGCAAACTTGTCCTTATCCCCGGTTGCTCTGTCGTTAAATCTTACGCCCATAGCGATTATGCAATCCGAATTGTGCATCGCAACGGACGAGGCATAATGTCCGTGCATACCCTGCATTCCCAGAAATCTTGGGTGGCTTGTAGCAACGCCCGACAAACCCATAAGCGAACAACCAATCGGAGCATCAATCAAATCGGCAAGCTCTGTAATTTCCTTTTCTGCTCCCGATGCTATTGCACCTCCGCCAAAATATATAAACGGCCGCTTTGCCTCGTTTATACAACGAGCAGCATCGCTGACATCACTGCATACAATCGGCTCGTAAGGTTTAACCTGTTCTTGCGGAATATATTCGCACTTTGCAAGCTGAACATCCTTTGGTACATCTATAAGTACGGGGCCGGGTCTGCCTGATATTGCAAGCCTGAACGCTTCTCTTATGGTGTCTGCCAAATCCTTAACCGAGCCTACAAGATAATTGTGCTTGGTTATCGGCAGAGTTATTCCCGTAATATCAATCTCCTGAAAGCTGTCTGTGCCTAGCTGATTGTTCGGAACATTACCGCAGATTGCAACGAGCGGAATTGAATCAAGAAACGCATTGGCAATGCCCGTTACAAGATTTGTAGCACCTGGTCCCGATGTGGAAATTACCACACCCGCCTTGCCTGTTACTCTTGCGTAGCCGTCAGCGGCGTGAGCCGCACCCTGCTCGTGCGCCGTCAGGATATGCTTTATTTCGTTCTGGTATTTATAAAGAGAATCGTAAACATCAATAATCTGCCCGCCAGGATAGCCGAATACTGTATCGACTCCCTGCTCGATTAAAGTTTTTACAATTATATCTGCACCTGTTAATTTCATTGCCTTACTCCTTGCATTGTAATTCTTTATCAGCTTACCATATAAATATAAACAATTTATAAAGATTTGTCAAATTTATTGAAAATGATTGACAAATTGAGATATGAATGTTATAATATCAGCAATTTAATAGACAAACCGTTGATACAGAAAAAAGACAGAATCGGTCTTTAAGAGCGAGCGGATTATGGTGTGAGTTCCGCAAAGATTCTCTGTGTAATATGGACTGTTGAGGGCAGTGTTAAATGCACTGACGCAAAACTTGCGTTAAAAGTTGAGGGTATGTTGGTACTCTTTAAAGAGCACGGAATTTCCGTGAATTCAAGGTGGCACCGCGGATAAGTTTTATTCGTCCTTGACATTTTTGTCGAGGGCGTTTTTAATTTCCCTCAGAGGAGGATTTTATGTTTATACTTGCAAAGCGATGGCGTTAATCTGAAAGGGGTGTCGTGATATGAAAAATGAAATATATCTGCAGACGAAAGCAGTAATTGAAGAATTTTCTCAAAAGGCTTCGCTTAAAGAAGGAAACATTATCGTTATAGGGTGTTCCACAAGCGAAGTAATTGGTTCTCAAATCGGTACGGCTTCCAGCCCCGAAACGGCAGAGCTTATATTCAAAGCAATACACGAATATACACACCGACACGGATTATATGTTGCTGTTCAGTGTTGCGAGCATCTCAACCGTGCCATTGTTACCGAACGCGATGCAGTCGGCTTTGCAGAAGCCGTCAATGTTGTTCCGATGCCAAAGGCGGGCGGCTCTCTTGCGGCGTGTGCGTATTTGAATTTTAAAAATCCTGTGGTCCTTGAAGAAATTAAGGCTGATGCAGGAATTGATATTGGTCTTACTCTTATTGGTATGCACTTGAAAAAGGTGGCTGTTCCCATAAGACTTGATAACAATATGATTGGCAATGCAACTGTAGTTGCGGCGCGCACCCGACCTAAGTTTATAGGCGGACAGCGTGCAATCTATAATGAAGATATGATTTAATTTTATGGAGGAATTTATAATGATAGAAAATAATATTGATTTTAGTACATATTTTAAGAATTATCCTGACCAGAACGGATTTTTCGGCAAATACGGCGGTTCTTACATTTCGCCCGAGCTTCAGAATGCGATGAAAGAAATCAGCGAAGCATACTTTACCATCTGCAAATCAAGCAAATTTGTAAGCGAACTTCGCAGAATACGCAGAGAATTTCAGGGCAGACCTACCCCTATCTCGCATCTTGAGAGATTATCCGAAAAGCTTGGCAATGTTCAGCTTTATGTAAAGCGTGAGGATTTGAACCATACGGGTGCACACAAGCTTAATCATTGTATGGGCGAGGCACTTCTTGCAAAGTATATGGGCAAGAAAAAGGTTATTGCAGAAACAGGCGCAGGTCAGCACGGCGTAGCACTTGCAACCGCTGCGGCATATTTCGGACTTGAATGTGATATTTATATGGGCAGTGTTGATATTAAGAAACAGGCGCCCAATGTTGCACGAATGAAAATTTTAGGAGCAAATGTTGTCGAGGTAACCGAGGGACTTCAGACTCTTAAAGAGGCTGTTGATGCGGCGTTTGACGCATATTGCAAAGAATATAAGGATGCTATTTATTGTATCGGCTCGGTTCTGGGTCCGCATCCGTTCCCGATGATGGTTCGTGATTTCCAGAGCGTTGTAGGAATTGAGGCAAGAGAACAGTTCCTCGCTATGACGGGCGAACTTCCCGACGCAGTTGTAGCTTGCGTTGGCGGCGGTTCTAATGCAATGGGTATGTTTGCAGGATTTTTAAATGACCCCGTTGATATTTACGGTGTTGAACCTTTGGGAAGAGGCGAAAAGCTCGGCGACCACGCCGCAAGCCTCAAATACGGAACAGAGGGTATTATGCACGGCTTTAACAGCATAATGCTCAAGGACAAAAACGGCGAACCCGCACCTGTTTACTCGGTGGCAAGCGGTCTTGATTACCCGTCATCAGGTCCTGAACACGCTTTTCTGCACGATTTGGGCAGAGTAAAATATGATGCAATCAGCGACGAAGAAACAATAGATGCATTCTTCACACTCTCGCGTATGGAGGGTATTATCCCCGCTATCGAAAGCGCTCACGCTGTTGCTTACGGAATGAAGCTTGCAAAGGAAATGGGCAGAGGTTCTATCCTCATTAACCTCTCGGGAAGAGGCGACAAGGATATGGATTTCATCATAGAAAACTACGGCATAAGATAATTAAAAGGCACTTGCATTGCAAGTGCCTTTTATTATTTGTTGGTTGGTTTTACGAAAAATACGCTTAATAAAAGTGATACAACATAAAGACCGAGAGTTACATAAAGTACATTCTGATAACCTGCCGTTGCATTTGCTGAATTGTTAACAATCCATGTAGCCATCTGATTGCCTGTAAGTCCTGCAAATCCCCACGCTGAAAGGGTAATTCCGTGAATTGCACTGATGTTGCTCATACCATAGTGGTCTGACAAAAGAGTCGGAACATTTGAAAAACCGCCGCCGTAACCTGCATTTACTACCATTATAAGAGCAAGAACAAGTCCTGTAAGAAGCATATTTCCCTCGCCGTTTGCGATGCCGCCTGTCATAATTACTATGCCGGTAAATGCAATAGAGAGAATAAAAATAATCTTATAAATGGTGTTACGGTCCTTCATTTTATCTGCCCATGCCGAAAAACCAAGTCTGCCGCCTGCATTAAAGATAGCTGAAACTGTTGAAACTATACCAACAACCGCCGCAAGTCCAAGACATTTTACGATAGCTTTTTCTTGTGAAATAAATGCAAGTCCGCAGGTTATGTTTAAGTAAAACATAAGCCATATTGCAACATAGTTCATAATAGGTTTGGTCTTTATAACATCCATAATTTTAGGTGCTTTTTCGTCACCTGACGGCTCATGCCAGTCATCAGGCTTTTTAAGAAGCAGATGTCCCAAAAACATCATAACAAAATAAACCGCCGCAAGAATAAAGAACATTTTATAAATTCCGCCGTCGCCCAGATTATCAAGCATCCATTGCATTATGGGGCTGGCTATTGCCTTTGCCGCACCAAAACCTGCAACCGCAAGTCCAGTCGCAAGACCTTTTCTGTCCTTAAACCAGAGCATAAGCGCCTTAACAGGTGATAAATATCCGGTACCAAGACCTATTCCCATAATAAATCCATAGCACAGATATATGCCGATAAGCGCAAGATAGCTGCCCTGATGTATGCCGCCGTAATAAATAAATGCGCCTGTTCCTGCCATTCCTATTGAAAAGCAGATTGCTGCAATCAACGAGGATCTGTGAATATCCTTTTCGACTATATTTCCAAGAAAAGCCGCCGACATACCCAAAAAGAAGATTGCAAAGCTGAATGCCCATTCGGTTGCACTCTTTGAAAAACCGATATGCTGAGCTATTTCTTGGCTGAACATCGACCAGCAATAAACCGTGCCTATACTGCAATGAAGCAGAAGTGCGGGAATTGCCGCTCTCATCCATTTACCAGAACCGTTTTTAACCTTTGTACTCATACTGTATAGCTCCTTTGTATAATTCATATTCTCTTAGTGTAGCACAAAATTTCGACAAAATCAAGACAGAATTTTACAATATATTAAATAAGTAGTAAAATTCATTTAAACCCTTGCAAAAAATAAAGATTTGTGTTATACTCCAAATAATAGGGTTTTTGTGCCCGTAATAAAAAAGGTGAGTGACTTTTTATGAAAATTAAAGAAGGATTTATACTCAGGAGAGTTGCAAGTTCATATATGGCACTACCAACTGGAGAGATGACTCAACAGAAGCGAAGTGTTCTGACTCTTAGCGGTTCAGGGGCGTTTTTATGGCGCATTCTTGAAAACGGCGCAACCGAGCAGGAGCTTCTTGACGCCCTGATGAGCGAGTACGATGTATCGCAGGATATTGCAAAAGCAGATATCGCCTCTTTCATCAATGTGCTTTTAGAGCAAAATCTGCTTGACAAATAAGGATTTATAATTATGTGGAAAAGAATTGCCGAGGTGTTCGGGGACCGCGAGAATTACCGCAAGTATTTTCGATGGCTTTCCGGAGTTTCAAAGCCTTACATCAGACCAATATTTTTTATTGTGCTGATAAGATGTATGATTTCTGTGCTGGGCGTAGCATCAGCCACCATAAATAAATATATTGTTGATTTTGCCGCAAGCGAATTCGAAAGAAAAGCATATATAATTGCAGCAGCGGCTTGTCTGATTGTGTCAACGGCGGGAAGCGTTATTCTCAGCATCATTTCTTTAAGCGTATCGGAAAGGTATGCCTGCCATGTAAGAAGCGAGATGTTTGAGCATATACTCAACTCCACCTGGATAGAAAGACGCAAAAGACACAGCGAAGAATTTATGACAAGGCTCACAGCAGATGTTTCTGCCATCACGGGCGGTGTTATAAATATTTCATCATCGGTTATTTCTACAGTCATTCAATTTATAATAGCGTTTTCGATTTTGTGGTATTACGATAAATCGCTTGCAATGGTTGGAATTCTCACGGGCCCCGTTATCGGAGTTGTGGGCGTTGCAATAGGGCAAAAGATTAAGGATATACAAAAAAAGATTCAGGAAAACGAATCCGAATACCGTGTATTTCTGCAGGAGCGTATAAGCCACGCAAGCACGGTCAAGGTTTTTCACCAGGAAAACCCAAGCCTTGAAAAGCTTAGCGAAATACATAGCAACAGAATGTACTGGATACAGAAAAAGAACATCATCAAGCTTTACTCAAGCGCACTTGTGCATCTTATTTTTTCAGGAACATATCTCTTTGCATTTTGTGTAGGGGCAATAAAAGTCAGTACCGGGGATATCACATTCGGAACAATGACGGTGTTCCTCTCGCTTATCGGTCAGGTGCAAACTCCGCTTTATTCGCTGATGCACATACTGCCGCAGACCTTTGGACTTCTTGCTTCAGCCGGCAGAGTGATGGAACTTTCCGAAATGCCAACAGAAGATACAACCGAAAACATAAGCCTTGACGGCGCAATCGGCTTAAGGGTGGAAAATGCGGCACTTGCTTACGAAGATAAGCGGGTTATCGAAAATCTTGATATGGATATAAAACCCGGTGAGTTTGTAATGCTTAAAGGTGCATCCGGCATCGGCAAAACTACTCTTATCCGTAACATAATGGGATTTTTAAAGCCCGACAGAGGAAAGGTTATCCTGTATGACGGCACCAAAGAGGTTGATTGTTCGCCCTCTACCCGAAGCTATATAACCTATGTTCCGCAAGGAAATACGCTGTTTGGCGATACGATAGAAGCAAATCTTAAAATGGCAAAATCCGATGCCACAGAGCAGGAAATGATTACGGCTCTTGAAAGCGCCTGCGCTATGGAATTTGTTTCAAAGCTTGACGACGGATTAAAAAGCGTGGTCGGCGAAAAGGGTTGCGGACTTTCGGAAGGTCAGGCACAGCGCATAGCAATCGCCCGTGCAATTTTAAAACCCGCAGGCCTCATCATTATGGATGAGGCAACATCGGCTCTTGATGCAAAAACGGAGCTTGAAATACTTAAAAACCTAAAACAAAATCTTGGCGGAAAAACCTGTCTGTTTGTAAGTCACAGAGATTCTGTTAAACAACACGCTGACAGAGTTGCCGAGATTGGAAATACAAATTATTAAATTTAAGGAGCTTATATATGAAGTACACAAAAACCAACATAAGCAACGATGCTTTTGAAATCAATGTGGTACAGATTGCCGCTCAGATGTGGAGAAGAAAAATCAGCATCATAACATCGGCAATTATCGGAAGCTTGCTATTTATGTTCTATTCACTTTTTTACATAACGCCCATATATCAGTCACAGATTATGTTCTATGTAAACAACAGCAAGCTTGAAATAGGCAGAACCTCGCTGAGTATTTCGGCATCTGACCTTGCGGCAGCGCAGAGTCTGGTTAGCACCTATATGGTAATACTTGAAACTCCCGATACTATAAACGAAATTATCGAAAGAGCAGAGCTTGACAACTACACAACAAGTCAGGTGACCTCGATGATAAGTGCAAGCGCTGTAGATGAAACAGAAATCTTCAGAGTTTCTGTAAGAGGAAGCAACTCAGGTGACATTTACAGAATAGCTGCAACTATCGGCGAAGTGTTGCCCGAAAGAATTTCGGGTATCGTTGACGGCGCAGATGTTAGAATCGTTAACCGTGCCATAATCGGAACATCAAGAGTATATCCGTCACACTCTTCAAACACAATGATTGGCTTTATACTCGGTGCATTCTTGAGTATGTTAGTAATTTTCGTAATGGAAATTTTAAATACTGCTATAAGAAATGAAGAATATCTTACAAAGACATATGATGTTCCCATCCTTGCAGTAGTTCCTAATATGGAAGTTAAGAAGGACAGCGGTAAGTATGTTTCTTATTACAGAACTAAGGAGGAAAACAAAGATGATAAACTTAAAAAATAGTCTGGCTCCTCTGAAAAGCAAATTAGTTCCCGAAGTCAAAACAAAGGATTTTATCGGTAAGCTTTTAAGCTTTGAGTCAAGAGAAGCATATAACCTTTTAAGAACCAACCTTTTGTTATCGTTCTCAAGCGACTCGCCCTCTCATGTTATGGGCGTTACAAGTGCTTACCGAGGTGACGGCAAAAGTATTACATCGCTTAACATTGCCTACAGCTTTGGTGCAGTCGGCAAAAAGGTATTGCTCATTGAGGGTGACTTAAGACTTCCTACTCTTGCAAAAAACCTGGAACTTCCAAAGTCCAAGGGCGTATCTAATTATCTTGTAGGTCAGTGTGAGTTAAGCGAGATAATTCAGGGAACCAAATTTAATGAAAACATTCATGTTATAACATCGGGAACTATCCCGCCAAACCCATCCGAACTTTTAAGTTCAAACAAAATGAAGCAGATGATAGAAGATTTGCGTCGTATGTATGATTTTATTATACTCGACCTTCCTCCTGTCGAAGCGGTTTCGGATGCTTTGATTGTATCTCCCGTTACAGACGGAATGTTGGTGGTTGTAAGACAAAACTATACCGAAACAACAGGTCTTGCAAAGACAATGCGTCAGTTTGAGTATGCAAATGTAAAAGTTTTGGGATTTGTATTTAATGACTATATCGAAAGCTCGTCTAAATATTATAAGAAGTATGAGAGAAAATATAAGAAGTATAGAAGATACTACAAATATTATAAAAAATCGTAGACAGTTTATTGATGTGCACACTCATATTCTTCAGGGAATTGATGATGGAAGCAAATCCCTTGAGGAATCCCTTTTGATGCTTAAGACTCTTAAGCTACAGGGCACTAAAAGCGTAATTCTGACTCCGCATTTCAGGGCGGATATGTCAGAGCCCCATGAATTTGTCAAAAAGCGTGATGCGGCAGTTAATATCCTTAAAAACGCTTTGACAAAAGAGATGCCCCGTATTGCTGTCGGAGCAGAGGTTCATTATTTTGAGGGCATAAGCAGATGCGAGGATTTGAATTTGCTTACCATAAGCGGTACAAATCTTATTCTGGTGGAAATGCCTTTTGTTCCCTGGACCGACAGAATAATAAAAGAGGTTCTCAACATAATAAGCGAACAAAATCTTGTTCCCATCATTGCACATATAGACAGATATATAAAGGTTCAAAGCAAACGAAGCCTTTTCCGTCTGCTGGATTCTGAGGTTTTGGTTCAGGCAAACGCGGCGGGCATTTATACAAGCGGCATTGCAAACAAAATCAAAAAACTGTTGTTAAACGGAAAAATAAATTTCATAGGAAGCGACTGTCATAATATGGCAGAGAGAATTCCTGATTTGGATAAGGCATCAGAGAAACTTGCAAAGAGCTATAAAGAACAGATAGTTGATGCATTTTTTGAGCAGGCAGATGCCCTGCTTCAAGGATTAAAGTTTATCGAGGTGTAATATGTCTAAAAATAAAAAAATCATTATAGCTGTCGGACTTTTAGTCATTATTCTTGCATCAGTTCTGCTGATGCTGAATAACAGAGAAGAGCCTCCCCGACCTGAACTTCCGGTAACGGATTACAAAAGCCCCATAGATTTTGAAAAGCTATGGAAAGAAAATACCGATGTCGTTGCATATCTTAAAATTCCCGTGCTTGATATTGAGTATCCTATACTTCACAAAAAGGGCGAGAATGAGTATTATATGCACCGAAACATAAAAGAACAGTACGAATTTCACGGAGAGCTTTTTATTCAGGATTATAATCAGGACGATTTTTCTGACCCGATAAACATCATATACGGCCACAATATGAATAACGGCTCGTATTTCGGGAAACTGCAGGAGCATTACTCCTCGGAAGACAGACTTAACGAAAATCCTGACATCTTCCTCTATCTGCCTGACCGCGAAATAAAGTATGAGGTAATGGCAGCCGTTCCATACAGCAATATGCACATTCTGCATTATTACAACTTTGACAGACCGAGAATGACCGAATCCTTTATTGAATCGGTATACTCAAAACGAAGCATAAACTCGGCATTCAGCAAAAACGGAAAGCTTACTGACAGCGAACCAATACTTGTTTTATCCACCTGCCTTTCAGGCGGCGGCGACAAGAGATATTTAGTAGTTGCACAAGAAGTGCAAAATTCCTTTGAAGGAGGCATATAAAATGTTTAAAAAAATAATTTCAATAATTCTGGCGGTTGTTATTTTTACTACTATGGCAGCCTTTGCGGCAAACAGCAGTCCGAGTATAAGACCGGGCGGTGGCGGTTGGAATGATATAAGACCGCAGGATAAGCTTCCTGAAACAGGAAAGGATCCCGTTATTCCCGATAAACCGGACGAACCCGACGAGCCCGGAAAGCCTGACGAACCCGTAAAACCCGATGAGCCGGTAACACCCGACACACCCGGATATGACGGAATTATCTATGACGAAAATGGTGATGTTGCCTTTGGTATTCCTGAGGGCGAAATAACAATCACACCAATCCGTGATGTAGACAACGCAAAAAATGACGAGATAAAAGAAAATCTCGGTCAGGCAAACAATGAACTTTCAGATGCGGGAAGCATCAACGATTTATGTCCCGAGTTTGAAGGTATCTTAAGCGATACCAACCCTGATGTTGCAGAAGAGGACCTTATAGTTAAGGATGTATTCCATATGTACTTAACCGATGAGCACAAAGCTCATTTAGACCAGGATGGCAATTACCTCAATGTAATATTCAACACAAAGCTTGAGCAGGATGAACCGTTTTATGTTCTGTATAAGCCGGACGGCGGCAAATGGCAGGTTTTAAACCCCAAATATTATAAAATCAACGAGGATGGAACTGTAACAGTTAACCTTGACAGCGTGGGAAGTATTGCATTTGTTACAACCAAAGCTCCCGATGTTATATTTGAAGAGGGACACGACGAAGAAAATCCCGGTGTTAAATCGCCGAAAACAGGAGATATTACAGGAACTGCTGCAGTAATTATTTTGTTGGTTGCAGCAGCCTTAATAGCTAAAAGGAGAAGAAACGGTGAGACTGACTAAGAAAAGACTTTATAACACTGCTTTAGTGTTGGGCGTGATAATTCTTGTCTTTACGATTTTCAGCATAGCCAGAAAAATCGAGAAGCGAATATATCGCGGCGAGGTCACAATAGAAGATATATCTGTTCCACAAGAGAGCGGAGAAATATATTATGACGGCAAATGGTATTCAAAAAATCGTAAAATCGAAACTTTGCTTATAATGGGCGTGGATACATTCGATGACGCAGAAAAAAAAGCGTCAACTCAGGCAGACTTTAATGCCCTTTTGGTCGTTGACAACGAAAACAAAAGGATAGATGTCCTTCACTTAAACCGTGATATTATGACGGATATTAAGATTAAAGGTGACCTTGGCAAATACGCAGGAACCGAGAAAAGACAGCTTGCTCTTTCCTTTGCTTACGGCGACAGAATGACAGAGCGTGCCACAAACACAAAATGGGCTGTTCAGAACTTGTTGTACGATACCAATATTGATAATTATATCTGTGTTAATATGGACAGAGTTGACGATATAAACGATTTGGTAGATGGTGTACCCGTCACTATAAAAGAAGATTTAACAAATGTTGATTCAGCATTTACAAAAGGAAGTTCCATTACCCTGAAAGGCAACCAGGCGCTTAATTTCGTTCGCGCCCGTATGGATGCCGGTGATGGAACAAATATGGCTCGTATGGAAAGACAAAAGGATTATATGTATTCTTTTGTAAAGCAGCTTAAGCGTTCTATGATGGATGACGATGAGTTTATATACGAAGCACTTGACGAACTTATAGATTACATTACTACCGATTACACTGTGCAGGAGCTTATGACATTTGCGCAGGAAAAAGAACGCTTCGAGATTGGGGATATTATAACTCTTGCGGGTGACGCAAACTACAATAATACTTTTGTCGAGTATTATGTTGATGAAAATGAACTTAGAAAAACCGTAATTGATTTGTTTTACAAAGAAAAACAATAAAAAGGAGAAAAGGTTTTTATGATGAGGCCGTTTGTAAGAAACAGATATATTCTTCTGGCAGATATTGCCTTGAGCTTTTTATCATATATACTTACAGTTTTGCTTATCTTTCCGATAGCAAAATGGTATGGTTACGCCCTCGACGGAACAAGTCTTATAGCGGTGACATCTGCAATATATGTCATTTGTCTTATGGCTTTTTCCGTATATAATGTGGATTGGGTATATGCGGGCGCTGTAGAATATGTACGCCTTGGACTTGGTTGTTTATCCGCTGCCTGCATATCTATTTTTATCGCAAGTATATTGTTTAAGGGTGTTTATTTTGTCAAATTCAACATTGCGGCAAACGGCGTAATCGTTGTTGCACTTTGCTTTATCAGATTTTCAATTCGCGTTATACGAAAGTTGTCATTGCGTTCTTTCGGCAAAGGCAAGCGAACCCTTATTATAGGCGCGGGAAATCTTGCTGTTGCTCTTCTTCGTGATATTACCGAAAACAAAAAACTAAGATATAATGTTGTCGGTCTTATAGACGATGATATCAAAAAACAGAGAGAGCGTATTTACGGTTCAAAGGTAATCGGCACCCGAGAGGACATAATAAGAATATGCAAAAAATACGATGTTGAAGAAATAATTTTTGCGATACATACCATTGATGCAAAGGCAAGGCAGGAAATTCTTGAAATATGCAGTAAGACAAAGTGCAAGGTTAAGGTTATTCCAGGAATAGCCGCATCAATGCACGGCGCTAACATCAATACCATCCGTGAGGTTGATATTGAGGATTTGCTTGAGCGTGACCCAATCGTGCTTGATAACAAGCTGATTGAAAATGACATAACAGGCAAGACTATTATGGTAACGGGTGGCGGTGGTTCAATCGGTTCAGAACTTTGCCGACAGATTATAAAATTTAAGCCCGAAAGGCTTGTAATTCTTGATATATATGAAAATACAACCTATGAGCTTCAAAACGAGCTTACCGAAAAATACCCCGAACAGAATATAGATGTTTTGATTGCATCTGTAAGAGAAGAAAAGAGAATTGACGAAATTTTCGCAAAATATAAGCCTTATATGGTATTTCATGCAGCGGCACACAAGCATGTTCCTTTGATGGAATTTTCGCCGCAGGAGGCAATCAAAAATAATGTCTTTGGTACATATAATGTAGCACTTGCGGCACAAAAACACGGAACAAAAAGATTTGTACTGATTTCCACCGACAAAGCCGTAAATCCCACAAATGTTATGGGCGCTACCAAGAGAATGTGCGAGATGATAGTACAGACTCTTGAAAAAACAGGAACAACTGAATTTGTTGCCGTAAGGTTTGGAAATGTATTAGGTTCAAACGGCTCGGTAATTCCGAGATTTAAAAAGCAGATTGCAGAAGGCGGTCCCGTTACTGTAACGCACCCGAATATAACAAGATTTTTTATGACAATCCCAGAAGCCGCACAGCTTGTATTGCAAGCTGCAGCATACGCAAAAGGCGGCGAGATATTTGTTCTTGATATGGGCGAGCCGGTTAAGATTTATGACCTTGCAAAGAATATGATAAGTCTTTCGGGACTAAAGCTTGACGAGGATATAAAGATTGAATTTACCGGACTCAGACCGGGCGAAAAGCTTTACGAAGAGCTTTTGATGAACGAAGAAGGTCTGTCAGAAACTGCCCACAACAAAATATTTGTAGGTCAGCCTATAAATATTACGGAAGAAGAGCTTGCGGACAAGCTTGATATTCTTAAAGAAGCAACCCAAAAGGATATCGACGAAATAAAATCCGCAATCGCAAAAGTAATACCAACCTATAAAATTTATAACGCATAAAAAAGTACAGCCGCTTGAGCTGTACTTTTTTGGTGCACCTGACAGGAC
>JAZREZ010000041.1:0-8936 GCA_045661045.1 Clostridia bacterium | reverse complement strand
GCAATTACACAGCAACAACTGCTATTATAACCGATGGACCAGACGAAGCTATAATTGCTGTGGAAACATGGGAAAAAGTTCAGGAAATAATGAAAGAGCAAAAAGCAAAGTACAGAAAGTATTATGATCCTGACAGAAAGGAATTATCTCATTGGTTAGTGGGAATCGTTAGATGCGAAAAGTGCGGTGCCGTGTTATCAAATCAAGGCGGGTTTTATGGATGCTCTAACAGAAGCAGAGGAACCTGTAAGGGTGTTGGCTACATAAAAGCCTCTAAGTTAGATGGAATTGTCTTAAATGCTTTATCTGATGTGACTCTTCCAAATGTAAAGCTTGCATTTGCTGAACCTGAAACTATTGAACGTGTGGAAACAGAAGATGAAAGCTTAATTATTTTAACTCAGATACAACGACTTGAAATTCGTTTAGACCGTGTTAGATTAGCTTATGAAGATGGTGTAGATACACTTCAGGAATATAAAGCAAATAAAAAAAGTCTTCTTGATGAAATTGCAAACTTAAAAGCCTTAATGAAGGAAAAGAAGGCTGAGGAGCAACCCAAAGCAGTTGAAAAGATAAACAAGAAAGAACTTCGCAGATTAACAGAAATTTTGAAAGACGAAACTGTAAGCAATGTTGAGAAAAACAAGGTAGCACGGACTATTTTCAAAGAAATTGTCAAAGGTGGTGATGATGGAAAAACCATCAAATGTGTGTTTTGGAAGTAATGGATTTACTCAAACAGTTGCCATCTGCACCACCGTACTGCGCAACGATATATTGCGCAAGCTTTGGATCTGTGTTTTTAATGTTTACAGGGTACTGTAACGCTTTCTGATATTGCCACATATATTTTAACCCTCCTATTTAATAATTATCCCATGGCCAGGGATTGTCAATCCAGCTCCAGCGTTCGCTATCCTTCGAGGCATGCGCTGTAAGCGGACCGTATTTTTCTTCGTATTCCTTGGTAAGCTGTTTTGCCTTTTCTACCATTTTTTTAAACATTGCTATTGCATCTTTATCATCGGGATGAGTGTCTAAATACAGATTCCAATCGTATGCTGCAAATTTATATGCTCTTATCATATTTAAAAGTTCTGCTCTTTCACTCATTTTCTTTCCCCTCCCGAATAGCTTCCTTCTTTTCCGTAAACACCGAGCGGTTTATTCAAAATTGGGAAAATCGTTCCATTCATAAGTCCTTCCTCCGCACTGAATAAATTGCGCATTTCAGCCTGCTGTACAGGCACATACGCATAGCCGACTCTCGGCATCATTATAGGTCTTGTTTCATTTTCAAAAGGCATACTGAAACTTCCTTTCTTGTTTGCAAATTTTTTGAAAAATCGAATTTATTCGACTCCATTATCATACTATGCATAAAAAGCTTATCCGTGAATTAAAAAAAGCACTCGTCTGAGTGCTTTTAACTTTATACTATTGCTTAAAATGCTTTTCTTAGATTTAATTTTCTGTATTTGTGCGGGGTTATACCCGTGTCCTTTTGAAAAAGCTTATGAAAATATGCTATGTTATTATATCCCGTCTGGGCGGCTATTTCATCGACATTTAAGTCGGTATTTTTTAACAGATATTTCGCCTGCGAGAGCCTCTTTTCCTGAACGAGTTCTGTGTATGTCTTGCCGGTTTTCCTTTTGATTTCTCTTGAAAGCCACGCAAAATCATAATGAAGCTTATCCGAAAGTTCTGTCAAAGAGCCATTATAATAATGCGACTCGACATATCGCAAAACCTTTAAAATAAGCTCATCCTCTTTATTTTTGTATGAAAGCTTTTCGGTATGATTTAAAAGCTGAAGAAATAAAAGTCCCATTGTTATCTGATTTGTCTTTCTCTTGTTGGGTATATCGTTTATCAGACTGTATATAAGATTTTCCACAAGATTTTGAACAGGCAGAACATCCGCCACCTCAAAATGAAGATAGGAATTTTCTGCTTCTTTATTCCTTAAAGAATCTATCACAAACTTTTTAAGCGGCGTTTCTTCATCTCCTATCATAGAAAGCGTCTGCTCAAAAAACTCAGGAAGAATAATAAAGTTTATCCCTATATCCTCTTTGGATGCGGGCTCTATTTCCTGCTTTGCATACTGATTTAAAAACAAAAGTTCCCCTTCTTTAAGATACACCTTTTCTCCGTTTATTATATGCATCGTACTACCCTGACACATATAAATAACTTCGACATAATCATGCGAATGTTCGGGGAAATGAACAAATCTCACATGAGGGCGCAGTGTTATCAGCTTATCCTGCGAAAGAAGCTTTTTACTGTTAATGACATTTATGTTATCTTCCATATAAATCTCGCGGTTTATCTGGGAATTTTCCTTTAAAATTCTTTGTTCCTCATCAGTTATGGGGCTTAGCTTGTCAAGAAGATTTTTATTCAATTAAATCACCTCTGTCTTACTATATCATAAAACTTTCAAAATTGCAAATAAGGATACTTTTTAATCAAATAAGGGTATTTTATTATCATAAAAATTATACTATAATATTCATATCAAACTTTATGAGGTGAAATTATGAGCTATATTGAAGCAAAACAAAAATATTCTAAAATCGGTGTTGATACTGATAAAGCAATCGAAAAGCTTAAAAATACTGTTGTTTGTCTTCATTGCTGGCAGGGCGACGATGTAATCGGCTTTGACAACGACGGCGATTTAACAGGCGGTATACAGACAACGGGTAATTACATAGGCAGAGCAAGAACCCCCGAAGAGCTTATGGCAGACTTTGACAAGGTTCTCTCTCTCGTTCCAGGAAAATTAAAGCTTAATCTCCATGCTTGTTATGCAATATTTGACGGCGAAAAGGCTGACAGAGATGCTCTTCTTCCAAAGCATTTTGAGAAGTGGGTTAAGTTTGCAAAAGAGAGAAATATGGGTATTGATTTTAACCCTACATTCTTCTCTCATCCTATGGTAAAAGATAATCTTACACTTTCTTCTCCTGATGAAAATGTGAGAAAATTCTGGGTTGAACACGGCAAACGCTGTATCGAAATATCAGAATACTTTGCAAACGAAACAGGCATCCCCTGCGTTATGAATATCTGGATTCCGGACGGTTACAAAGATATACCCGCAGACAGACTCGGTCCGAGAGCAAGATATAAAAAGTCACTTGACGAAATCCTTTCTATCCCTTATGACAAGTCAAAGGTTTTAGTTTGTCTTGAATCAAAAGTATTCGGAATCGGTATGGAGTCCTATACTGTAGGAAGCTCTGAATTCTGTATGAATTATGTAGCAAACAAGGGCATAATGCCTCTTATGGATAATGGACATTATCACCCGACCGAAGTTGTTTCGGACAAGGTTTCTGCTATGCTTTTATTCAACGAAAACCTTGCTCTTCATGTTACAAGAGGCGTTCGTTGGGATAGTGACCATGTTGTTTTATTCGATGATGAAACAAAGGAAATTATGAAAGAAATCGTAAGAGCCGATGCTCTTGACAGAGTATTTATCGCAACCGATTATTTTGATG
Organism: Clostridia bacterium; assembly: GCA_045661045.1. Lineage (GTDB taxonomy): Bacteria > Bacillota > Clostridia > Monoglobales > Monoglobaceae > UMGS1820. The sequence goes on along the minus strand of JAZREZ010000041.1, from coordinate 5,415 downwards.
CATCAATCAACAGAATTTCAGCTTGGGTAACCGGCATAAGAAGCGTACAAAAGGCACTTCTTTTTGCTCTGCTTGAACCTGAAACCCTTAGAAATCTGCAGAATGAAGCTGATTTTACATCACTTATGGTTGCTCAGGAAGAGCTTAAGACCATGCCGTTTGGCGAAGTATGGGAAGAATTCTTAAATCAGGAAGAAACCCCCGTTGATTACTTAAGCGAAGTTAAAAAGTACGAAAAAGAAGTTCTTGTAAACAGAGGCTAATACAAAAGGGCGTTGCATCAGCAACGCCCTTTTACATATTCATTTGCAAGATTTTCAAGTGTATCATCAAGCAAAGCAAGCTTATCAAAATCGTCGTATTTCTTTTTAAGTGCATTTTCAAGAATATAATCACAAAGCATCGGGTTTTTAGGAAGCAGAGGCCCGTGTAGATTAGTTGCCACAACATTTTTATAAACAAGTCCCTCAATGCCATTTTTCATATTTCCGCTTCCGTTTACTACCTGTCCGAGCGGAGTATACTCTCCTATATCCACACATCCTGAATGATTTTCAAATCCTACTATTTTCTGTGAAAACAAGGGCGAGTCCACAATAATATTGCCACACGCTCTGTCGCCTTGCTCGGTTTTAATATCTAAAATTCCAATTCCGTCAGTTTTTTTGTCTGAATTATAATAATACTTACCAAGCATCTCAAATCCGCCGCATGTTGCAAGTAAAACGCCGTCTTCTTCGATATATTTTTTAAGGTCAGCTTTATAAGGGATTAAGTTTTTACAAACTATCTCCTGCTCTCTGTCAGAGCCACCACCCAAAAAGACAATGTCAGCATTTGAAAATTCAGGCTTGTCATCTCCCTTGCACTCAATAACCTTTGCATCAATAGCTCGCCACAAAAGACGGTTTTTAAGCGCCGATATATTGCCTTTGTCACCATAAAGATTTAAAAGTTCGGGGTATAGGTGAAGAATTATAATTTCTTTATTTGCCATCCTCTTCCCCTCCTATCTCTTTTTGGATATCAAGCATCAGCTTTTGTGTCGAAAACAAAACTGTGTAATTAACCAGAACATAGCAAACCTCAGCATCGCTTTGCATACATTTTTTGATGGCATCCTTGATATTTAACGCAATCTCACAAGAAGCTCCCGAATATTTAAACCTTAGCGCAAGGTCATAAACTCTTGCACCCGAAACACTTATTGAATTCAAATTATTGTCAATCAATTTTTCAAAATCTGTATCCCATAACCAAGAAACATCCTGTCCGTCTGTTTCGCCGTCATTTACAGCTATTATTACATCTTTTTTGCGTTTATCAAGCATAACGGTCTGTATCGCCTGATTAAAGCCTGCGGGATTTTTTGCAAGATTTAAAATAAACGGCTTTTTCAAATTTATAAGTTCCATTCTGCCAATCTGCGGCTTGTAATCCGATAAAATGCCATTGAAATCATCTGTATTTATCCCCATAACAGACATAGCAGAATACACCGCAAGGATGTTATAAATATTATAAAATCCACGATAATTTACATCAACAGTACTATTATTTACCATAAATTTCATAGCGCCCGATAAATCCACATTTGTTGCCGAAAACTCGATGTCGGGGCGTTTATTTCCGCAATTTTCACAATAAAAGTCACCAAGCTGACTGTAATGAAAATAATTGTATTGCTGAACAGCACCGCACTTTGGACAGAATTGTCCCTCTTTTGCCTCATCAACCTGAGGCAACACCTGCTCTGAAATTCCGTAATAATGCGCGTCCCTTTTTTCGCCAAGCTGAGATGATATCGGATCATCGCCATTTAAAATAAGCTTAACATCATCCGCCATAGAAACCGCCTCATCAAGCAACGCAAGGGTAGTTTCTATCTCACCATATCTGTCAAGCTGGTCACGGAAAAGATTTGTAACTATCATAAAATCAGGCTTTAAATGTCTGAATACACGCCTTGCAAACGCCTCGTCAATTTCAAGAACTGCATAATCAGTCTTTCTTCTGCCGAATATATCAGACCTTAAAACAAATGCAGTTGCAACACCCGAGAGCATATTTGCACCAAGCTCATTACACACGGTTGTATATCCACACTTTAAAAGTGTAGTATTCAAAAGGTTATTTGTCGTGGTTTTGCCGTTTGTTCCGCAAGTTACAACTATTCCTCTTGTTATATTGCGGGATAAAATTTTTATTATATCAGGACAAATTTTAAGAGCAATGCTACCCGGAGTTGATGAAGAATTTTTACCGATAATTCTACCCGCAACCGCCGCAAGCTTTGCCGCTAAAATCGCTATAATTTTTCGCATTGTAAACTCTCCTTATGTTTTTGATATATTATACTATTTAAACGAAGATTTTACAATACATTTAACATAAATTTAAAGTGCATTTAAAAACTTTGCTATACTTTCAGCCGCAAGCGAAGCCGCATAAACCGCCTCTTCAAGACTATTACCGCTGCTTCCCGCCTCGATTATCATACTTGCTTTTGTTAAATGTCCGTTAAACCGCTCCTGTCTTAAATTAATATGCCGCATAAGATTTGGGTAATCCTTTGTAATTGCAGCTTGAAAATGTAATGCGCACTTTAAATTCTCTCTCCAATCGGGATGGTATAACCCCTTTTCATCCGTGCCCACAACAAACATAAGCTGGGCGGCATTTTTGCCGTTTATTTGAGTTATCGGTCTTGCTTTGGTTTTATCACCATAAACGATTGAATCTCTGTGTATATCAAGAACTATCTCGATTGACGGATACTTTTTTATATATTCTTCTGCCGAAGACAGCGAATGTGCATACGAACCATTAAAAGACGGCTTATCGTGAAGAGTTGTATCGTGAATTACCTCTATTCCGTTTTCTTTAAAAACCTCTGCCATTTTCGTACCTACTGCAACAACATTTTTGGTTTTATCGTCACTTCTGTCGCCATATGTTATATCGTAGATTTTAGCATCTTTGGGCGAATAACTTTCTGTTGCGTGGGTATGAATAATTAAAATTTTGGGCAAAGCACCTTTCATATTTATATCAGGCTTTGATGAGAGCATCGATTTTACATCTATGCTGTAAGAAGTTTCGTTTCCAATTGAATTTTCGCTTTTTTGCGAAAGCGTGACATCTTTAATAGGTGCCTGGTTCTCCGTAGGGATTTCTCGGTTCATAACCTCGATTTCTGTTAAATCGGTTATATCGTTTGATTTTGCCATAGCAATCAATCCACCGTCTGACACACATGAATAAATCGAAAGAGTTGATTCAAGTACAGAATCAGTATCGTTTGGAAGAAAGCCTATAAAAAACAATGTCATATATCTGCCCGCTTTTTCAAATTCAGCACGGAATTTGAAGTCACTCTTTTCAGCACCGAATATTGAAATGTTGCGTTTTAGTATTTCATCAGTTGTGCTTTGCGTGCATATACGCACACCTAATCCTAAGCTAAATATAAAAACAAGGGTTATGGCAACCGCTTTGACAATCTTTTTTAAATCAACAACAACCGCCCTGTATTTTTGCATAATTTTATCCTCCGAACTTGTCTATGATAAAATATATGCAAAAAACAAGGGGTTAATTACCCCTTGTTTTAACAAAATTCTTCTAATGTATCGTTATTTTCTGCCTTGCAGAACACCCGTTTTCTATGGATTTGCGCATCGTCTGCTCTTACATTTGACAGCTCCTTGCAAAGCTCCTGAACAAGCATATCGGGTTTTAAGTTTCTCTCTCCGCCCGCATCAAGTACAACTCTAAGCTGATTGCCCGAAAGCAATTCAAATGCTCTTACATACTCCATAATATTTATCGGCTTTTCTGTCTTTTTCTTGGTTTTCTTCAAAACCACAACTTCAGACTTGGCAAAGAAGTTTTTTATTGCGTTTGCATCAATATTTTCGGGCGGATAAAGCTCAATCATATATTCTGCACATACAATTTCGGCTGATTTATGGACTATATCATCAATACTTAAAATTCTTATGTCGGGCGGCAGATTAAGATTGAGTTTTGTCAGGATTTCGTTATCATCTACCTCCTGCACAAATGAGATGTCGACAAACTCACATTCGCTTGTAACGCCTACGGGAAGCGGGAGAGCAAATGTGATTTTCTGATGCGGATTAAATCCTTGTGAATATTCAACCGGAAGTCCGCTTCGCATAATTGCGCGAGTAAAACATCTTAATAAATCAAGGTGAGAGATATACTTTGCCATTCCCATTTTAGAAAACTTAAGTCGTCTTTTACTCAAAGCAAACACCCCCTTTAAAGCGTGCCGCTCCGCAACTTGCACAATTTTCACGACAAGATGCAGTAACCTCGCCTTTGTAGGCTTTTTCTCTTTCCTGCTTTAAAAATTCTTTACTTACCGAAATATCAGCGTAATCCCAAGGCAATATTTCATCATAACTCATTTCACGATGTGCGTAAAATTCAGGCTCTATGCCATTTAATTCAAATGCTTTCATCCACTTTTCATAATCAAAAAAGTCTGTCCAGCCGTCAAACTTACATCCAAGCTCATTTGCAGTAATCAAAACATCCCCAAGCCGTCTGTCACCCTTTGCAAAAACCTCTTCTAAGAAGCTTACATCGCTTTGATGCCAGTTATAGACAATCTTTTTATTCTTGATACTGTTTTTAAGAAGCTCGGCTTTTCTTTCCATATCGGAAATTTTGTTCTGTGCTTCCCATTGGAATGGAGTGAACGGCTTTGGCACAAAGAATGATGTACTCACAGTTACCGATACGCTTCTTCCCTTTCTTATCTCGGGCGGAAGCTCATAAAATGCATCAATTACCTTTTGAGCAAGCACACCTATACCCAATACATCCTCGTCTGTTTCGGTTGGAAGTCCAAGCATAAAATACAGCTTTATTCTGTTATAACCGCCACTGAATGCGATTTTTGCAGTTCGGATTAAATCCTCTTCAAGCACATTTTTGTTTATTACATCACGAAGTCTTTGCGTTCCCGCTTCGGGCGCAAAGGTAAGTCCGCTCTTTTTAACCTTCTGAACCTTTTCCATAAGCTCCATAGAAAAATTATCAACTCTGAGAGACGGAAGTGATAAATTAATTCTTTTATCAACCGTAATTTCAAGAAGCTTATCTGTAAGTTCACCGAGGGAAGTATAATCACTTGTACTCAGTGAAGAAAGAGACATTTCTTCATAGCCTGTATTGTCAATAAGTTTCTGTGCAGTTTCGACCAGTTTATCTACTGAATGTTCTCTGACAGGTCTGTATAAATATCCTGCCTGACAGAATCTGCAACCTCTGATACATCCGCGGAATATTTCAAGGGTAATACGATCATGAACAATGTCCATAAAAGGAACAATCATTTTGTCGAGAACATAGCTGTTGTCCAAATCTTTTACAATTCTCTTT
>JAZREZ010000040.1:0-19561 GCA_045661045.1 Clostridia bacterium | reverse complement strand
ATATGCCTGCTTCTTCTCGCCGCCCATGAAGAACTCAACAGCTGTTACTTTGTCGCCGTCTACAACTGCCTGACCTGCAGGACCTGCAAGAACTGCGATGTTTGTAGAAGCTGAGATACCACCGATTGTGTTGAAGATAACTACAACTGCAGCGTCATCATTGTCGTGTACATCAAAGATTGCAACAGGTGTACCACTTGCTATATCACCGATTGTGTTAGAAGCAGCTACCTTAGAAGCAAGCTTGCTTGCAACTGTTGCATCATTGTATGCAAGTGAAGAAGGTGAAGATGCTTCGTTTACATAGAATACAAGTGTATCATCTGTAATATTTACGTTTACGCCGCCGATTGTAAGTTCCTTATCTTCTTCGTCGTAAGCGTTAGAACCTGCAGTAGTGTTAGCAGCTACGAATAACCAGCCGTTATCTTCTGCATCGTCTGCAACTGTTGTAGCTACACCGATTGTATCAATTTCGCCTGCAGAGTTAGCTTCGTAAGTGATAAGAGTATTCTGAAGAGCAGTTGCCAATGCGCCAGCACCATCGTAACTATCAGCAGCTATAGTTTTTAAATCTGCGATATCAAATACATCTGTATCAGCCTCATAGCTACCGTTAAATTCAGATGTAGAATATACACCTGCAACAGGGCCTGTAACTGTTAAGAGATCTGAATAGTTATTGATTTCAACTTCTTCTGCGAGGAATGCTTCGTAAACGTTGCCGTCCTTTGCAAGAAGCTGAACCTTAACGTTGTCCTTACCCCAGTCATCTGTTACAGCAGAAGCTGCTAAAACATAACCATAGTTATCAGAAGCGTTAGCTGTACCATTCTTGTTGTAAGCTACGATCTTGCCGTAAGCATCAACATAGAAGAGACCTGCTGAACCAAGCTTAATGGGTGATGGCTGATAAGCGTTTACAGCAACGTCATATTCAACACCATCTATAACATAAGCCGTATTACCAGCAGATGTTAATGATGCCTTGCTCTGAGAAACCTTACCCTCAACAACAGTGCTGTCAAGAACTTCAAGAGCTACTACCTTGTTGTTATCAGGTGTCCAGATTGCAGATACAACATCCCATTCTTTAAGCTCGCTATAATCGATAGCTTCGCCATCCTTTGTGATGCTTATAATCTGAGCTGTGTCTTCGTCATCAAGGACGATTCTGCCGATAGAACCACCAGCAGGGTTAACCATAGAACTCTTGAATGTAATCTTACCCTTTCCGTTAACCTCATCAACAACACCAGGAACTGCAACGTTAACAATGATTACATCAGCACCAGCAACTGTATCGTTATCAATAAAGATAACTTCACCGCTGTACTTCGAGTTTGTAGTAACAAGAGCACCTGTTCCGAATACATCCTTTACATCCTTAGCGGTATCGCCATTAACATCAACATTTAACTTAGTTCCATTGTAGATAACAGGAATTGTGTTACCTTCAAGCTTAACAGTTGTCTTGATACCATTGTCTTTGTCTGTGTAGTATTCAACATCAGTTGAACCATTATAGTCTGCAAAGTTATCAAGTGTGAAGCTTGTAACATCATTTAAAGATGTAGGAGATACAGCTACGATTTCATATCTACCTGTAATACCTGTAGACTTAGCGTAACCTGTTACTTCCATACCGATGTAATCAGCAACATTTGAATCACCAACTAACCATGTAAATGTATTCTTAACTTCATAGTATTCATTTACATCGTCATCGTTCTCATTTACAGAAATAGTAACAGTTTCATCTTTGTCAGTGTCAACAGCAAGCCCCTGTGCAAGAGATGTAAGCTGGTTAGCTGTTACGATACCTTCAAACTTCTTAACCTTTAAGTCTCTCTTAAGAAGAGTTACATAATTAGATGCTGAAGATGAGAAGCCGTTGTAGATTACATAAGTTGCTTCGTCACCGTAAGAAGATCTCTCCATCAAAGGTGTGTCAACTGCATTGTAAAGCATCTGAGCAACCTGACCTCTTGTAGCTTCCTTACCGATTGTGCCACCGATAACGCCTTCGAGTACGCCGTATCTTGATGCAGCTGTCATGTGACCTGCATAGTAACCGCCGTTCTCTTCAACGAAAGGTGCATAACCGAGAGTTTCAACGATCATTTTAACTGCCTGCTCGTAAAGAACCGGGTTCTCAGGACCGAATGTACCGTCGCCGTAGCCGTTAACGATACCCTGACCTGCTGCCTGTGCAACATAGCCAGAAGCCCAGTGGCTTGCAGTTACGTCTGTGAATACTGTGTCTGTCTGAGCAGCTGAGTTAATACCCTGAATTCTTGAGATAACTGCAGCTACCTCTGCTCTTGTAATGGTGTCTTCAGGTCTGAAGTCCATTACGCCGTCGCCATCCTGATCGTCACCTTTCAAGATTTCGAGTCCGTTTAACATTTCTATTGCTTCATAATAGTTAGCATCGTCAGCTACATCTGAGAAAGTCTGGCCGAAAGCTACAGAACTAACCAACATAGCGAATACTGCTACCAAAGCAACTACCTTTTTGAGATTTCTCATTCTCAAATCCTCCTTAAAAATATAAAATATTATTTTTTTCTACTTCATTTGCGCTTATGTAAACGCAGATAAGCTAATTGCCAACCCTTTTTCAGCGTTAGCTATTAACTTAGTCAAATTATATCACCAAAACCCGCCTAATGTCAATATATAATTTGAGATTTAACCTTTTTGTAACAATTCAAACAAAAAAATGCAATCATACAGGGCAGGTTTATCGCATTATTCTTAAACATTTTACCCACAAAGGCCTCATTTGTCAAGTCTTTTTTGAATTTTTTTCAAATTCAGGCGTTTTTTTGCTCCAAATTTGCCCGTTACTATACTTTAGACGAGTGTTTTGTGCATTTTGTTCCCAAAATGCACAAAGAATTGAAAATTGAAAATTGAAAATTGAAAATTATTGATGCTTTTCGCATTTGCGAAAAGCTATATATTAAATAAGGAAGAAATTTAGTCAGCAAATTTTTCATTGCAATAGATAAACTATTATGGTAGAATGAATGTGATTGAAAATTAAGGAATTGTTTTTGCGGAGCAAAAGCTACCATAACTTTCAATTTTCAATTTTCAATTTTCAGCGGTTCGCGTCAAGCCGAGATAAAATCTCGGGACGCTATCGCATCGGTGCTGTGCCCAAAATCAAAGATTTTGACAGCACTCGAATTTTCAAGGGGTGCTACATATGACAAAGATAATTAAAATAGGAGATATTTCTATCGGCGGAGGAAATCCTGTTGCAGTTCAGTCGATGCTGAATGTGCCTACCAGCGATATAAACGCCGTAAAAACACAGATAGACAGTCTTTATTCTGCGGGTTGTCAGATTGTCAGGCTTGCAGTACCCGATATGCCGTCAGCTGACGCTTTAAGCGAAATCGTTAGATATTCGCCCATCCCTATAGTCGCCGATATTCATTTTGACTATCGTCTTGCTCTTCGTGCAATGGAAAACGGCGTTCATAAGGTGCGCATCAACCCCGGAAACCTTGGCGGTGAAGAAAATGCTGCCGCTGTTGCCCAGCTTGCAAAGATGCGCAACATTCCCATCCGAATTGGTGTAAATGGCGGTTCTCTGCAAAAGGGACTGCTTGAAAAATGCGGCGACCTTGCATCTGCAATGGTAGAAAGCGCAAAAGAGCATATTGAAATCCTAAATCGCTATGATTTTGACAACATTGTGCTTTCTATGAAAGCATCAGATGTAAAAACCACTATTTCTGCCTACCGAATGGCAAGTGCGGCTTTTGATTATCCTCTGCATCTTGGTGTTACCGAGGCGGGAACAACCAAAGAGGGTGTTGTAAAGTCAGCTATCGGTATCGGCTCGCTTTTAGCTGACGGAATAGGCGATACCATCCGTGTATCGCTTACCGACAACCCCGTAAAAGAGATAGAAGCGGCAAAGCTTATATTAAAATCACTCGATTTGGGCGGAGATTGCGTATCCGTCGTTTCCTGCCCCACCTGCGGAAGAACCAAAATCGACCTTATCCCCATAGCAAACGCCGTAGCGGATGCGGTTTCTTGCATAAACAAAAAGATAAAGGTTGCGGTTATGGGTTGCGTTGTAAACGGCCCGGGCGAAGCCAAGGATGCCGATATTGGTATTGCGGGCGGTGACGGCTGTGCAGTTTTATTCAAAAAGGGAGAAGTTATCGGCAAAATCCCCGAAGATAAAATCGTAGAAGTTTTGATTGACGAAATCAAGCAAATTGAAAATTGAAAATCAAATTTGAATGAGGTATAGTATAAATGAACAGCATTTTAGAATTATTTGACAAGGTTACCATACCCGAAAGTATGGCGGTTAAGCTTGAAAAAGCCAAAATTCATACCTGTCAATTAAATATAGAGGAAAATAGCGTTAACATTATGCTGGCGTGTGATAATTTAAGCCGTGAGGATATTCTTGAATATGCCGATGCGGTTAAGGCTGTTTACAACCTTAACGACATACGGATTGAGTTTTATCTTCCGGATTTTAACCCCGACACCGATTACATAAAGGGGATAATTACGGCGTTTTTGCATTCGTGCGGCTCTTGCCGTCCTTTTCTGACGGATTTTGAATGCCGAATTGAAGAAAATTGCGTTATAATCTCTAAAATTACGGGTGGTGAATCATTCCTTGCCCGCCACGGCTTTAAGGAATACATCTGCTCTCTTATGTATCGGGAGCTTAAGCGTGAATTTGATGTAACGCTTTTATTTGAAGAATTAGATATGGAAAAATATCTTTCGGCCCGCGAAAAAGAAGAAAAAGAGCTTGTCGAGAAAAAAATGGCAGAAATGCCGATTGCTCCCGCCCCTGACCTTCCTATTAAGCAGGGCTTACTTTACGGAAAACCCATTCCCTCTCCGTCTGTGCCGATTTCTTCGTTAGTTGCGGCAGCAGATGGCGAAACTCCTCAAACATATGTTATAGAGGGCGAGGTTTTAACATTTGAAACCCGTGAAACAAAGCCCACCCAATACGGAACAAGAACCTCTATCTCCTTTGCTTTGGGAGATAGCGACTGGGCGTGTTCATGTAACCTCTTTGCACCGACTGAGCGTGTTTCAAAGGTGTTAAAGGCAGTAAATGTCGGCTCTTTTGTAAAGCTTTCGGGTGTTTATGAAAACGACCAGTATGCAAGAAAGCCTCTTCTTAACATTCGCTCTATCGAGCTTCTGGAAGCACCCGCTATACGAATGGATAATTCGGAAGAAAAACGAGTAGAGCTTCATATGCACACCAAAATGAGCGCTATGGATGCGGTAACTTCTGCTTCTGACCTAATCAAGCGTGCGGCGAAATGGGGACATACCTCAATCGCTATTACCGACCATGGTGTAGCACAAGCCTTTCCCGAGGCGCACAAGGCGGCATCAGGCATCAAAAAGAGCGGTCAGGACTTTAAGGTTATCTACGGAATTGAGGGGTATATGGTAAACGACACCCCGCAAAACGCAACCGCAATCGACAAAAACGAAACATGTGTTGTATTTGATATAGAAACCACAGGGTTATCGGCGCAAAATAACAAAATTACCGAAATCGGCGCTGTTAAAATCGTAAACGGCAAAAAGACCGAAACTTTTTCACAGCTTATTAACCCTGAATGTGATATTCCGCAAAACATAACCGAGCTTACGGGAATTACAAATGAGATGGTCAAGGATATGCCGACCATCAACGAGGTTTTGCCAAAATTCCTGGAATTTTGCAACGGTGCAACGGTAGTTGCACACAATGCGGGCTTTGACTGCGGATTTATCCGTTATAATGCGGCAACTCTTAACCTTGATTTTCACAATAAAATACTTGATACTCTGCGCCTTTCACGAGAGCTTTATCCAAACGAGGCAAAGCATTCTTTAAATGTAGTGTGCGAGAGACTCGGTGTTTCGCTTGAAAATCACCACCGCGCCGTAGATGATGCAACGGCAACCGCTGATATTTTCCTTAAATTTATGGAGATGAAAGCGGAAACGCCCGCAAATTATGATATTACCACTCGTCCCGAGCTCTTAAAAAGCGAGAGATATCATATAATTTTGCTTGCAAAAAATTATACGGGACTTAAAAACTTATACCGCCTTATTTCACGGTCGAACCTTGATTATTTCTACAAGCGCCCCGTTATGCCAAAAAGCGTAATCGAAAAGCATCGTGAGGGACTTATTATCGGCTCGGCTTGTGAGGCAGGTGAGCTTTACCGCTCAATTCTTGATAAAAAATCTGACGATGCACTCCTTGACATTGCAGCATTTTACGATTATCTCGAAATTCAGCCGCTCGGCAACAACGCTTTTATGCTGAGAAACGGAACTGTTACCTCAAACGAAGAGCTTAAAGACATCAACAAAAAGATTATATCACTCGGCGACAAGCTTGGAATTATGACGGTTGCCACCTGCGATGTGCATTTTATGGAACCTGAAGATGCTATGTACCGCAGAGTGCTTATGGGTGCGCAAGGCTTTTCGGATGCAGACGAGCAAGCTCCTCTGTATTTGCGCACAACCGAAGAAATGCTTGAAGAATTTTCGTATTTAGGCGACAGAGCAAGGGAAATCGTCATTACCAATACCAACAAAATCGCCGATATGTGCGATGAAATTCAGCCCGTTCGTGACGGCTCCTACCCGCCCACAATCGAAAACTGTGAGCAGGATTTAGTCGATATGTGTCACAAAAAGGCTCACGAAATTTATGGCGAGGTTCTGCCGACCGTTGTTAAAGAAAGAATGGATAAGGAGCTTGATTGTATCACAAAATACGGATTTTCCGTTATGTATATGATTGCTCATAAACTTGTTAAAAAATCAAACGAGGCAGGATACCTTGTTGGCTCGCGAGGCAGTGTCGGCTCATCTTTTGCGGCGTTTTTATCGGGAATTACCGAGGTTAATGCCCTCTGTCCGCACTATGTATGCCCGAACTGCAAGCACAGCGAATTTTTTGAAAATGGCGAATATCCAACAGGTATTGATATGCCCCAAAAGGCGTGTCCCGACTGCGGAACCGATATGAAGCGTGACGGCGTAATGATTCCCTTTGAAACATTTTTGGGATTTAAGGGGGATAAGGTTCCTGATATTGACCTTAACTTCTCGGGCGAATATCAGGCAACTGCCCACAAATATGTAGGCGAATTATTCGGCGAAGAATATGTATTTAAGGCGGGAACAATCGGCACTGTTGCCGACAAAACTGCCTTTGGCTTCGCTAAAAAATATTACGAAGAAAAAGGCATTATTGCCCCCGAGGAAGAGCTTATCCGTGTTTCACGGGGTATGATTGATGTAAAGCGTACCACAGGACAGCACCCCGGCGGAATTATCGTGTGTCCCAAAACTATGGATATTCACGATTTCTGCCCTATTCAGCATCCCGCTGATAAAAAGGACTCGGACATTATAACAACGCATTTTGACTTCCATTCGATACACGATAACCTTTTAAAGCTTGATATTCTGGGACACGATGACCCATCTACCATCCGTATGCTTGAGGATTTGACTGGCGTTGATGCTCTGTCCGTTCCTTTGAATGACGAAAAGGTTATGAGTCTGTTCTCGGGAACAGAGGCTCTCGGCGTTACTCCCACACAGATAGGAAGCCCTGTCGGAACCTTTGGTGTACCTGAATTCGGTACATCGTTCGTTCGGGGTATGCTGGTTGAAACAAAGCCGTCTACATTCGTAGAATTGCTTATTATTTCGGGACTTTCGCACGGAACAGATGTTTGGCTTAACAATGCTCAGGAATTAGTTAAAAGCAAGACTGCAACTCTTTCACAAGTTATTGGACTTCGTGATGATATTATGGTCTACCTTATTCAGCACGGACTGCAGCCCGACCTTGCCTTTAAAATAATGGAGTTTGTCAGAAAGGGCAGAGCCGCAAAAGAGGGTATGCCCGACGAATTTGAACAGCCTATGAAAGATAACGGCGTTCCCGAATGGTACATAGAGTCTTGTAAAAAGATAAAATATATGTTCCCTAAGGCCCACGCTGCAGCTTAGGTTATGATGGCTGTTAGAATTGCGTATTTTAAGGTTTATTACCGAATAGAATTTTATATTGCGTATTTTACTGTGCGTGCCGACCTTTTTGATGCCTCAATTATGACAAATGGCAAGGAAAAGGTCAAGGAAGAAATGAAAAAAATCAAGCTGAAGGAACATTCTGTAACCGCAAACGACAAGAGTCTTTACACTATTTTGGAAATCTGTCTTGAAATGTACGAGCGCGGCATCGAATTTTTGCCCGTTGACTTATACAAGGCGCACGCAAGAAAGTTCCAGAAAATCGGCAACGCAATTATGCCGCCGCTTAACGCATTTGCGGGCGTTGGCGACTCTGCTGCAGAATCGATTATGGAGGCTGCAAAAGGCGGAAAATTCCTCTCGCAAGAGGATCTTAAAAACCGAGCGGGAATTTCCAAATCCGTTATCGAAACACTTTCTGAAAACGGCGTTTTAAACGGACTTTGCGAAACAAGCCAGATTGACTTTTTCAATATGATTTAAGAGGTGATACAAATGACAATTAACGAACAACTTGCAACCGAGCTTAATTTAAAGCTCTGGCAGGTAGAAAACACAGTAAATTTAATCGATGAGGGAAACTCTATTCCGTTTATCTCGCGTTATCGAAAGGAAGCTACCGGCGAGCTTAATGACGAGATACTGCGTACTCTTGAAGAGCGCCTTAATTATCTTCGCAATTTAGAGGAGAAAAAGGCGGATGTCAAGCGTATTATCGAGGAGCAGGGAAACCTCACCGAAGAAATTGCGGCGGCTATTGATGCGGCGGTTAAGCTTTCGGAGGTTGAGGATATTTACAGACCTTTCCGCCCCAAGCGCAAAACCCGTGCAACTGTCGCAAAAGCAAAGGGACTTGAGCCGCTTGCAAACATTATTTATGCGCAAAACGGCGAAAATATCGAAGAAATCGCCGCTGAATATATCACCGACGAGGTTTTAACTGTCGAGGATGCCATTCAGGGTGCTATGGATATTATTGCAGAAACTGTTTCGGATAACGCCGAACACCGCAAAAAAATCCGTGAACTTATGTTTAAAACGGGTATTATGACCACCTCAAACGCAAAAGACGAGGACAGCGTTTATCGTATGTACTACGAATTTACAGAGCCGCTTACAAAGCTTGCACCTCACCGCACTCTTGCCATTGACAGAGGCGAAAAAGAGGGATTTTTGTCAGCCGGCATAAACTGCGACACAGAGAAAATTTTAGAATACCTTAAGAAAAAGGAGCTTTCCAAACAACCTGCTCCGTCTACTCATTATGTAGAAACTGCGGTAGAAGATGCGTATTCACGCCTTATTCAGCCGTCGGTAGAGCGTGAAATCCGTAACGAGCTTACCGAAGCCGCTCAGGAACAGGCTATGGCCGTGTTTAAGTTCAACCTTAAAAATCTGCTTATGCAACCACCCATTCACAACAAAGTCGTTATTGGGCTTGACCCCGGCTACCGCACGGGCTGTAAGGTTGGCGTAGTTGATGCAACGGGTAAGGTTTTGGATACCGGCGTTATTTTCGTTACACATTCTGAAGCGCAAAAGCAGTCTGCGGCAGAATATATTAAGCAACTTATAAAAAAATATGATGTTGATTTAATCTCTATCGGCAACGGCACGGCATCAAAGGAAACCGAGCTTTTTGCGGCAGAGGTTCTTAAATCAATCCCCGATTGTAAAACCAAATATATCATCACAAACGAAGCGGGGGCATCGGTTTATTCAGCTTCAAAGCTTGGTGCTGAGGAATTCCCTGATTTTGATGTTACAAAACGAAGTGCTATCTCGATTGCAAGGCGTGTTCAGGACCCGCTTGCAGAGCTTGTAAAGATTGAGCCAAAGGCAATCGGTGTCGGTCAGTATCAGCACGATATGAACCAAAAGCGTCTTGGCGAAATTTTAGGCGGAGTGGTAGAGGATGCCGTTAACAGCGTTGGTGCTGATTTAAACACCGCCTCCGCTCCTCTGCTTTCGCATATTTCGGGAATTTCGGGCGCACTTGCCAAAAACATTGTCGCATACCGAGAAGAAGAGGGCGCATTTACCTCAAGAGCACAGCTTAAAAAGGTTCCAAAGCTCGGTCCTAAAGCATTTGAGCAGTGTGCGGGCTTTTTAAGAATTAAAGACGGCAAAAATGTGCTTGATAATACCTCGGTTCACCCCGAAAGCTATGACGCCGCAAAGCTTATCCTTGAAAAATGCGGCTATACGCCAAAGGATATAAGCGAAAACAAGCTTTCAGAGCTTGAAAGCAAGGCGAAATCTTACGGCATAGAAAAACTTTCCGAAGAGGCGGGTATTGGTATTCCTACCTTGAAAGACATTATAAACGAGCTTATGAAACCCGGAAGAGATCCTCGTGATGCCGTTGAACAACCCGTTTTGAGAACCGATGTTATGAGCATCGAAGACTTAAAAGAGGGTATGATTTTAACCGGAACTGTGCGAAATGTTATCGATTTTGGCGCATTTGTCGACATTGGCGTTCATCAGGACGGCCTCGTGCATATCTCTCAGCTTTCGGATAAGTTTGTAAAGCATCCTATGGATGTAGTCGCAATCGGCGACATCGTAAAAGTAAAGGTTTTAGAATGCGATGTGAAAAAGAACAGAATTTCACTTACCATGAAAGGTATCTAAAATTGTCAAATTTTGTAAATCAAGGAGATAGCAGAGCGTGAAATCGATATACAAGAGTTTTTTCTATCTTATGTTACCTATGGCACTTAAGGAATTGATTGCGGCGTTTATAAACCTTTTAGACAGCGTTATGCTGGGTTCGTTCGGCGAAGATGTAATTGCGGCTGTCGGGATAGCTAATCAATGGTATTTTCTCTTTATTGTGCTTGTTTTCGGCATCTGCGGCGGTGCAGGAGTTTTTGCCTCGCAGTATTGGGGCGCAAAGGATTACGGCAAGATGCGCAAAATTCTCGGTCTTAACATAATTATGGTGCTTGTTGCCGGATTTATATTTGCATCAGCCTCATTTATTGCTCCTGAATTTATAATCGGAGTGTTCAGAGATGACGACGCCGTTATAGAGTACGGAGCAAAATACCTAAGGCTTGCGTGCCTTTCCTACATTCCTGCGGCGATTTCGTCAGCTTATGACATAAGCCTTTGCTGCAGCGAAAGAGCCAGCATTTCCTTTGCTTCAAGAGCCGTTGGTCTTGTCGTAAATCTTGTTATGAACCAAATCCTGATATTCGGCTTTGGCGCAATTGCCCCTATGGGAATTGAGGGTGCGGCGATTGCGACTATCATTGCAAGAACGACTGAGCTTTTAATAATTTTAGGTGCGGTATATTCTAAAAAGCTTCTTCAGGCTTGCTCTTTCAAAGAGCTTTTCAAAATACCGAAAAGCCTGCTTGGCGGATTTTTCAAGGCGGCAATCCCCGTAATACTTAACGAGGGAGCGTGGGCTCTTGGCTCTACGATTTATTCGTGGGTTTTTGCACAGATAAGCACCGATGCAACAGTTGTAATAACCATCGTACAAAATGTCGAAAGATTGCTCTTTGTGTTCTTTCACGGCGGAGGTAACGCTACGGGAATACTGGTCGGAAAGCTCATCGGAAGCGGCGACTATGACAGAGCATACCTTGCATCAAAACGATTATGCGTGCTTAATACCATTTTCTGCCTTGCAGTATCAACTGTCTTTATCTTTGTAAGACCCATTGTGCTGATACCCTATAACATAACACCCGGGGTTTATGCCGAAACCTTAAAGGTTCTGTTTGTTATGGCGTGCTTTATAAACATAAAATCACTTACATTCCTTTTTATTGTAGGAATTTTCAGAAACGGCGGCGACACAAAAACAGCGGCGCTTATAGACATTTGTACAATGTGGATTATCGGCGTGCCTTTGGTTATTCTCGCAGGACTTGTGTTTAAACTGTCAATCGTGCAGATATACCTCATTATGATGGCAGAGGAAACCGCAAAGGTGATTTTGTCGCTTTATCATTTCAAGAGCAAAAAATGGATAAGGAATTTAGTTTCATAAACCATGTTTCACGTGAAACATTTAATATTTTTAAAAAACAAGGATAAAATCCTTGTTTTTTTGCTTTATATGGTGTATAATAAATCCAATACAACTTAAAGCGAGGTGCAAAATGGGCAAAGTAATAGCAATCGCAAACCAGAAAGGCGGAGTAGGCAAAACCACTACTGCCGTAAACTTAAGTGCATGTCTTGCACAGAAAAAGAAAAAGGTTTTAGTTATTGACGCAGACCCTCAGGGTAATACTTCAAGCGGACTCGGCGTTTCGGTAACGGACGAGGATTATTCAACCTATGATTGTATAGTAGATGGCGTTTCCTTAAACGATACTATGGTTAAGTCCGATTACGACAACCTCTGGGTTTGTCCGGGGCATATTTCCCTTGCGGGCGCAGAGGTTCAGCTTGTAGACCGTGAAAACCGTGAGTTTCAGCTTAAAGAAAGAGTAAACGAAGTCAGGGATAATTTTGATTTCATTATAATAGACTGTCCGCCATCGCTCGGGCTTATAACGCTTAATTCATTGGGCGCAGCCGACAGCGTACTTATTCCGATACAGTGCGAATACTATGCACTCGAGGGCTTGAGCCAGCTGACACGAACCATAAAAATAGTTAAGCAATCCTTAAATAAGGATTTAAAAATCGAGGGCGTGCTTCTTACTATGTTTGATTCACGCACAAAGTTATCCGCTCAGGTTGCCGAAGAGGTACGCAAGCATTTTGCAGCAACAGTTTACGATACTGTTATTCCGAGAAATGTACGACTTTCGGAAGCTTCGAGCTACGGCCAGCCAATAGCTTACTTTGATAAACATTCAAAGGGCGCAAAATGCTACACAAAGCTTGCGGCAGAGGTTATCAAAGCACAGAAAGGTAAGTGATAAAATGGCAGAGGCAAAAAAGAAAAAATCCTTAGGCAAAGGTCTTGATGCGCTCTTCAGCGACACATCAGGAAGCCTTGTTGCCGATATAAACAACCCTACAGATGCAGAAAGCATAGCAGTTTTGCCGATTTCAGATATTGAGCCTAATAAAAATCAGCCACGAAAAGACTTTGACAAAGAAAAGCTTGAAACACTTTCAGCCTCTATTAAAGAGCATGGCGTTGTTTCGCCAATTCTTGTAACCCCTACAAAGAACGGCACCTACCGCATCGTTGCGGGTGAGCGCCGCTGGAGAGCATCAAAGCTTGCAGGACTTCACGAAATCCCTTGTATTGTACGGGATTTTGAAGAAAAAGAGGTTGCAGAGCTTGCCTTGGTTGAAAATCTGCAGAGAGAAAACCTAAACCCCATCGAAGAAGCAGAGGGCTACTTAAGACTTTCAGAGGTTTTTTCTCTTACTCAGGAAGAAATCTCAAAGCGTGTCGGCAAAAGCCGCAGCGCCGTTGCAAACGCATTAAGACTTAACAATCTTTGCGATGCCGTTAAAGAAATGCTCAAAGAGGACAAGCTGACATCGGGGCACGCAAGAGCAATCATAACTCTTGACGAAAAAACGCAGATAGCAATAGCCGAACAGATAATCGAAAGAGATTTAAATGTTCGTCAGGCAGAGGCACTTGCCGCAAACGCCGGCAAGGACAAAAAAGCTCCGCAGAAAAAATCAGAAAATCCACTCACACAAAAATATTATAAAGAGCTGGAAAATTCTCTCTCCTCTCGTTTCGGCACAAAAGTAAAAATCAGCGAGGGAGCTAAAAAGGGCAAGATAGAAATCGAATATTACAACAAAGATGATTTGGACAGAATATTATTTGAATTAAGAAAGTAATTCGACAAAATTCGACGCTCCAAAAATATGTCTTAAATCGATTTTTCAGCGCGTCATAAGCTTGCATTATGAAAAATTGACCAAAATCGATTTCAGGGGCAATTTTGAGCCTCATATGAAATTTGACCATTTTTAACAGAAAAGGTGATTAACTTGAACGATTCAGCAAAAACAAAAAAATTATCCATATATACTCTCTGTCTGTTTTTGTCGGTAATAATTGTCATCATCATAGCGTCGATGGCAGACCATCGGGAAGATGCGTTTCAGGCACAGCTTGACAAGACCTCGGCAGAGAATGTGACATTTGAAAACGCCATTGTCAATCTCACAAACGAAAACGATGCTCTCAAAAACGAAAATTCGGAGCTGAAAGCAAAAGCGACAGAGGCAGAAGAAGCTTCAAAAATTTATTCCACAATTGCAGAAGCACTTACATTATCAAAAAGCAACAAACAAGAGGCAGAGGCAAAGCTTTCTGAAATAGATACAAACGCTCTGCCAGAAGATGCAAAGATTATATACGAAAACGCTCAAAACACGATTTCAAAATAGAAAGGAAGATAATACCATGATAGATATGAAATTATTAAGAACCGAAACTGAAAAGGTAAAGGCCGCACTTGCCCGCAGAAAAGAAGTTGTAGACATTGACGGACTTTTAGACCTTGACAAGCAAAAACGCGAAATTATGTACGAGGTTGAGCAGAAAAAGGCTGAACAGAACGCAGTTTCCAAGAAAATTCCTGCTATGAAAAAGGCGGGCGAGGATACAACTGCAGTATTTGAAGAAATGAAGGCACTTTCTGCAGCAATCAAGGATGCAGACGATAAAATCCGTGACCTTGACGAAAAAATCAACGCAATTTTATATACAATTCCCAATATTCCGAACGAAAGCGTTCCCGCAGGCGACACAGACGAGGACAATATCGAAATCCGTCGCTTTATGGAGCCTACAAAGTTTGATTTCGAGCCAAAGGCTCATTGGGATTTAGGCACAGATTTAGGAATTTTAGACCCCGAAACTGCCGCAAAAATCACAGGCGCTCGTTTTACCGTCTACAAAGGGCTTGGCGCAAAGCTTGAGCGTACAATTATGAATTTCTATCTTGATACACACGGAAATAGCGGCTACAGCGAGATTTTCCCGCCATTTATGGTTCACAGAAACAGTATGGTGGGTACAGGCCAGCTTCCAAAGTTTGAAGAGGATGCTTTCAAGGTATCTGATACCGACTATTTCCTCGTTCCGACTGCCGAAGTTCCGGTTACAAATATGCACAGAGATGAAATTTTAGACGGCAACAAGCTTCCCATCAAGTATTGCGCATACACCGCTTGCTTCAGAGCAGAAGCAGGCTCTGCGGGCCGTGACACAAGAGGTCTTATCCGTCAGCATCAGTTTAATAAGGTAGAACTTGTTAAATTTACAAAGCCCGAAGAGTCATATCAGGAGCTTGAAAGCCTTGTAAATGATGCAGAATCCGTATTAAAGCTTTTAAAACTCCCTTATCGTGTGGTTAAAATCTGCATAGGCGACCTTGGCTTTACCGCCGCTATGAAATACGACATCGAGGTATGGATGCCAAGCTACAACCGCTTTGTAGAGATTTCTTCATGCAGTAACTTTGAGGATTTCCAGGCTCGCCGTGCTAACATCAAGTATAAAAATTCACCAAAGGATAAGGCACAGCTTGTTCATACTCTCAACGGTTCGGGCGTTGCAATCGGCAGAACAACCGCCGCAATTCTCGAAAATTACCAGAACGCCGACGGAAGCATCACTATCCCGGAAGTTCTTCGTCCTTATATGGGTGGCGCAGAAGTAATTTTACCCGAATAATTCAACAAGCCTCTTGCACTTTAGTGCAGAGGCTTTCTTATTTCGCCCGCAAAGAACGATTTGTTGTACCTTTCTAAAGGTCGCTCCACTATATAATGTGGTCACATTTTTTTCGAAAAAAATGTTGACAAAACTTGATTTTCGTGTTATTATATATAGTACCTCTGCAAAGAGGTTTTATTTGTGTTGCGAAGGCAATCGCCTTTGAAACTAAAGATTGAGGTGAATTTGAATGCAGACAAAAATCACATTGGCTTGCACAGAATGTAAGCAGAGAAATTACGATACAACTAAGAATAAGCAGAATTGTCCCGACAGACTTGAAATGAACAAGTATTGCCGTTTCTGCAAAAAACACACCCTGCATAAGGAAACCAAATAAGGGTTGAGGAGTGGATTGATTATGGCAAAGCCAAACATTTTTTCCAGAATAATAAATTACTTCAAGGATGTTAAAGCCGAAATGAAAAAGGTTGTATGGCCCGGCTTTAAAAAGGTTAAGTCAAACACAATTACAGTTATTGTTTATGTAGTTGTAGTAGGACTTGTTATCTGGGGCCTTGATGTATTGTTTGGGTGGCTTATGTCACTTCTGGTTAACAGATAACATAGGAGGGAAGGGGTTTTCCCGATAGTATGGCATCAAAAGAAGCTAAGTGGTATGTAGCTCATACCTATTCCGGCTATGAAAATAAAGTAATGGCTGATATTTTAAAGACCGTAGAGAACAGAAATATGTCTGATATTATTCAGGATATTAAAGTTCCTATGGAAGAGGTTGTCGAGATTAAGGACAACCAGAAAAAGATTGTTGAACGCAAGATATTTCCAAGCTATGTTATGATTAAAATGATTATGACAGACGAAAGCTGGTATATTGTCCGCAACTGCCGTGGTGTTACGGGATTTGTAGGGCCGGGCTCAAAGCCTGTTGCGCTTACCGATGCAGAGGTTGCCAATATGGGTCTTGAAGTTAAGACCATAGAGCTTGACTTTGCAGAGGGCGACAATATTCGTGTTAAGTATGGACCTCTTGAGGGATTTGTCGGCGTTATTACCGAAATCCTTATGGACAAGCAGAAAATTCGTGCAAAGGTTTCCATGTTTGGCAGAGATACAGATGTTGAGCTTGAGTTTAATCAGGTAGAAGCACTTGTTTAAAAAGTTACCCACACGGCTGAGTCCGTATTATATATTCCGCTTAAAAAGCGGTCTGTGGGAGGGTAGGTCATAAGACAGACCCGATAATACCACGTTTGTGAAATGAGGAGGTGTATTGAAATGGCACAGAAAATCACAGGTTACATTAAATTGCAGATTCCTGCAGGTAAGGCAACTCCTGCTCCCCCGGTAGGTCCGGCTCTTGGTCAGCACGGTGTTAACATTATGGACTTTACAAAGCAGTTTAATGAAAAGACACAGAAGGATGCAGGTCTTATTATTCCGGTTGTAATCACCGTATATCAGGACCGTTCCTTTACCTTTGTTACAAAGACTCCACCGGCTCCTGTTCTTATCAAGAAGGCTTGTAAGATTGAAAGCGGAAGTGGTGTTCCCAACAAGACAAAGGTTGCACAGCTTAGCAAAGCAGACCTTCAGTCTATCGCTGAGCAGAAGATGCAGGACCTCAACGCAGGTTCACTCGAGGCTGCAATGTCTATGATTGCAGGTACAGCCCGTTCAATGGGTGTTACTGTTGAAGAGTAATCTTCACATCGTTTTTAAAAAAGTGGGAGGGACGAAAAATTCGTTCTGCAGAACCACAATAGGAGGATTTTAAATTGAAGAAAGGTAAAAAGTATCAGGATAGCGTAAAGCTTCTTGAAAAAGGAAAGTTATACGACCCTTCTGAAGCTCTTGACTTGGTTTGCAAAACAGCAACAGCTAAGTTTGACGAAACAGTTGAGCTTCATGTAAAGTTGGGTGTTGACTCCAGACACGCTGACCAGCAGGTTAGAGGTGCGGTTGTACTTCCTAACGGAACTGGTAAGGATGTTCGTGTTCTGGTATTTGCTCGTGAGGGCAAGGCTGACGAAGCAAAGGCAGCAGGTGCTGACTTCGTTGGTGCAGAAGAACTTGCACAGAAAATTCAGACCGAAAACTGGTTTGATTTTGATGTAGTTGTTGCAACTCCCGATATGATGGGTGTTGTTGGTAGAATCGGTAGAATATTAGGTCCTAAGGGCCTTATGCCAAACCCCAAGGCAGGTACAGTTACACCTGATGTTGCTCGTGCAGTTGCAGACATTAAGTCAGGTAAGATTGAGTATCGTCTTGACAAGAGCAACATTATTCACTGTCCGATTGGTAAAGCTTCTTTCGGCGGCGAAAAGCTTGGCGTAAACTTTGAAGCGTTAATGGGCGCAATCATCAAAGCAAAGCCGGCAGCTGCAAAGGGTCAGTACTTAAGATCGGTAACCGTAGCATCTACTATGGGCCCCGGCGTTAAGATTAACCCCAACAAGCTTTCATAATTAAAGTAAAAAACAAATTTTATATAGTTCCGCAGACAGCAGGTGGCAAAAGCCGTAAATCCTGCCGAGGATAATGTGCATACTATGCAAATCGTCCCCGTGTGTCTGACATACGGGGATTTTCATTATGCGGACTAAGTCTCAGAAAGGAGGATATAACATTGCCAAGTCAGAAAGTATTAGAAAACAAAAAGGCGATAGTTGAACAACTTAAGGAAAGATTTCAGTCAGCACAGGCAGGTGTACTTGCCGATTACAGAGGTCTTACCGTTGAGCAGGATACCGCACTTCGTGTAAAGTTAAGAGAAGCAGGTGTTGATTACACCGTTTTAAAGAACAGCCTTATGCGCTTTGCGGCTAACGAAACCGGTCTTTCAGAGCTTGATCCTATTCTTCATGGACCTACAGCTCTTGCTACAAGCACAACAGATGTTGTTGCTCCTGCAAAGGTTTTGGTTGACTTCGCTAAGGAAAATGATGCACTTGAAATTAAGGGCGGTTTTGTTGACGGTAAGGTAATTTCTCTTGAAGAAGTTAAAACCTATGCTGCAATTCCTTCAAAGGAAGTTCTTATTTCAAAGATGCTCGGTTCATTGCTTTCACCTATTGGTGCGCTTGCTAGAACATTGCAGGCTATCGTAGATGAGGAAGCAGTTCCCGGTGCTAACAAAGCAGAAGAAGCTCCCGCTGCTGAAGAAGTAGTGGCAGCAGAAGTTGCTCCTGAGGAAGCACCCGCAGCTGAAGAAGCTGCACCTGCAGAAGAAGTAACAGAAGCACCTGCCGCTGAAGAAGTGGTAGAAGCAGAAGTTGCTACTGAAGAAGCTGCAGAATAATTTATAAACTTTAGAAAATTTTAAGAAAAAATATTTTAAATGGAGGATTTTTAAAATGGCTGATGTAACAAAGATTCTTGAATCTATAAAAGAATTAACATTGTTAGAAGTAAACGACCTTGTAAAGGCGTTAGAGGAAGAGTTTGGCGTATCTGCTGCAGCTCCTGTTATGGTTGCTGGTGCAGTTGCTGCTGGCGGTGCTGCTGCTGAAGAAAAGACTGATTTTGATGTAGTTCTTGCTTCTGCAGGTGACCAGAAGATTAAGGTAATCAAGGTTGTAAGAGAACTCACAGGTTTAGGTCTTGCTGAAGCTAAGGCAGTAGTTGACGGCGCTCCTAAGACACTTAAGGAAGCTGTTGCTAAGGAAGAAGCTGAAGAAATGAAGGCTAAGCTTGAAGAAGCTGGTGCAACAATCGAACTTAAGTAATTTAAGTAAAACTAATAAAAAGGACCGCAATCGCGGTCCTTTTTTTGTTGTTAAAATTTAAAGTTCTCTGAGCTTGTCCAGACATTCCCTGCAGATTTTCTTTTCACAAAATTCAACAAGACTGCCG
>JAZREZ010000039.1:0-58857 GCA_045661045.1 Clostridia bacterium | reverse complement strand
AAAGGATCCCCTTCTTTCCGTCTATTTATAGTGTGTAATTACACACTATTTTATTTTTTTATATTTAATTTTAAATTTATTGCACACTATTTAACACATACATATAATAAAAAAGATATAGTAAAAGATGTTATGTTTTATCTTCTACTATATCTTTAATTTTACTTAAATATTAGTATTTAAGCGGTTTTTTTGATTATTTGAAGTATCTCTTGAGGAGTCCTTCAAAGCCTTTTCCGTGACGAGCTTCGTCACGAGCCATTTCGTGAACTGTATCATGAATTGCATCAAGATTTGCTTCCTTTGCACGCTTTGCAAGGTCAAACTTACCTGCAGTTGCACCATTTTCGGCATCAACTCTCATTTCGAGATTTTTCTTGGTAGAATCTGTTACGACTTCACCTAAAAGCTCTGCAAACTTAGCCGCGTGTTCTGCTTCTTCGTAAGCTGCTTTTTCCCAGTAAAGACCGATTTCGGGATAACCCTCACGATGAGCAACTCTTGCCATTGCAAGATACATACCAACCTCTGTGCACTCACCTTCAAAGTTTGCACGAAGATCCATCAAAATATCCTCTGAAACACCTTTAGCTACGCCTACAACATGCTCTGCTGCCCAGGATTTTTCACCGCTCTGCTCGCTGAACTTTGAAGCGGGAACTCCGCACTGTGGACACTTTTCGGGAGCTGAATCTCCTTCGTGAACATATCCGCATACCTGACATACAAATTTTTTCATAATAAAAATCCTCCTTAAAATTAAGTGTTTATAATTATTCGTTTTTACATTGTGAGCATGTTCCGTAAAACATAACTCGATGAGTTTCAATTTTAATCCCTAATGCCTTTTCTGCTTTTCTGTCAAGGTCATCAAGGTAATCAATTGAAACATCATACACACCGCCGCAGTTTTTACAACAGAGGTGATAGTGGGGACTTATGCACGCATCATAATGCTCAGTGCCATCTCCAACGGTTAGCCTTAAAATATCACCATCGTTGCTCAAAATCGAGAGATTGCGATAAATTGTCCCAAGACTTATGTTGGGGATTTCCTCCCGCACCTTGTCGTAAATCCAATTAGCAGTAGGATGGGAGGTAGTGCCTGACAGTACCCGCATAATACAATCACGCTGTTTGCTGAATCTCTTTACAGATGCATTCGCCATAGCAACCTCCTTAAATAATAATAGTAATGATTACTATTTAAGTATAACACATATTTTTCATTTGTCAATACTTTTTTTAAAAAATTATAAAAAAAATACGGACAAGCAGATGCTTGTCCGTATATCTTATGGATTAAACTTATTTGTTGATGAGGTCCTTAAGAGCCTTACCAGCCTTGAATGTAGGAACCTTAGCAGCAGCGATCTTCATCTCAGCGCCTGTCTGAGGATTTCTGCCTGTTCTAGCAGCTCTTTCTCTAACTTCGAAGCTACCAAAGCCAACGAGTTGAACCTTGTCACCCTTCTTGAGTGCGCCCTGAACTGCGCCTACGAATGCGCTAAGAGCAGCTTCTGCGTCCTTCTTAGAAAGATTAGCGTTCTCAGCAATTGCTGAAATTAATTCCTGTTTGTTCATTTTAAAAATCTCCTTTTTTTATTAAAATTTACATTTCTGTGTCTATTTTACTATAAAAGTTTAAAAAATGCTAGATGTTTTTGAAAAATGCTACAAATTCGTGTATTTGCACAATTCGGCGTGATACTATATGGTCAAAACGCCGAGAAAACACCGTATTTTAGAGGGTTTTAAGCTAATCTTCGGGGTTATTCATACGCATCTCGTTAAACTCCTGACGAGTAATAAGCACCTGACGGGGTTTTGTTCCTTCGTATGGCCCTATGATTTTAAACTGTTCCATCTGGTCGATGAGTCTTGCGGCTCTTTGATAACCTATCTTGAATTTTCGCTGGAACATCGCAACCGATGCCTGACCATTTTCCAGAATAAGCTCAACCGCCTCATAAAACAGCTTGTCCTTTGTTCCCTCGCCTCTTTCCTCGTCATCATACTCCTCTTGTGCATCAAGGCTTGCAGAAACCTGCTCACGCTCACGCTCGATATTCTCAATTATAGTTTCGTCGTATTCTGCTTCGTATTGGTTCTTTATATAATTGATAACTTCTTCAATTTCTCTGTCCGATACAAAGTTACCCTGAATACGCATCGGCTTTGAAGAACCCCTTGGGCTATAGAGCATATCACCCTTACCCAAAAGTTTTTCTGCACCGTTTGTATCAAGAATGGTACGGCTGTCCACATTTGAAGTAACTGCAAATGCAATACGAGTCGGAATATTATTTTTAATAACACCTGTAACGACATTTACAGACGGTCTTTGGGTTGCAATAATCAAATACATACCCGCCGCTCTTGCAAGTGCCGCAAGGCTGTTTATTGCGCCCTCAACCTCTGCCTTTGCAGCAAGCATAAGGTCTGCAAGCTCGTCTATAATTATTATAATTTCAGGCAGCTTTGAGTCGGGCTCGCCTATTTCTTCCATCAGCTTGTTGTAGCCTTTTAAATTTCTGACTTTATTATCCTTTAAAAGAGCATATCGGTTTTTCATTTCGCCAACCGCCCAATTAAGAGCACCTGCGGCGTGCTTAGGGTCTGTTACAACCGGGATAAGCAAATGCGGTATTCCGTTATAAACACCAAGCTCAACCATTTTAGGATCAATCATTATCATTTTAATTTCGTCCGGACGGGCTTTAAAAAGAATGCTTGTGATAAGTGAGTTTATACATACACTCTTACCCGAACCCGTAGCACCCGCAATAAGTCCATGCGGGAAATCTGCAATATCTGCAACAACACAGTTGCCGCTGATATCCTTTCCGAGAGCAAACGCCGTTTTGGATTTAAAGTTTTTAAACTTGGCACTTGAAATAACCTCACGAATAGGAACAGCCGCAGATGCCTTGTTCGG
Source organism: Clostridia bacterium (assembly GCA_045661045.1). GTDB lineage: Bacteria > Bacillota > Clostridia > Monoglobales > Monoglobaceae > UMGS1820. The sequence goes on along the minus strand of JAZREZ010000039.1, from coordinate 55,919 downwards.
AATTTCGATACCGATTGCGGATTTGCCGGGAACCGGTTCAATTCTTACGCCCGTTGCGGCAAGGCTTAACGCAATGTCATCTGCAAGATTTGTTATCTTTGAAACCTTAACACCAAATCCCGGCTGAAGCTCAAAGCGTGTAACCGACGGACCTTGAGTTATGTCTATTATAGACGCATCTACCTTAAAGCTTCTTAAGGTATCAAGAAGTCGGTTGGCTTTTTCTTCAAGCTCGCTTTTAATCTCATCACGAGATTTTTCTGTAGGCTTTGGCATTTCAAGAAGGTCAACCGTCGGCAGATGATACTGAATAACTTTCGGTTTGTCCTCCTCTATTTTATTATTGATTTGGGTTTCCAAAAGGCTATCCTCTGCATCGTCAAGAGCCATTCTTCTGCCCGCCAATACCGCGCGGTCGAGCGGAACGCCTGAGTCCACCGCCTTTTGTGTAAGGGGATCAAATACATCTTCAAGCTTTGCCTCTGACGGTGGCTCGTAATCAGTACCCTCCTCGTTCTCAACCGGAGTATTGAGATTTCCGTTCTCATCGGGAAGCTCGGTTAAAATTCCCGTTTTGGTGTTATCGATAGAAAACGGCAAATCTATATCTGCAACTTCGTCTTCGGGCAGAACTTCAGGCTCTTCATCCTTGAACCTAAACCTTTCGGGAGCATCGGATATAACCTCTTCGCCCTCGAAGTATTCATCAAAAAAGTCGCCCTTTCTTTTACGCCTGCGCACCTTTTCCTTTACGGCATCACTCTGTGTCGAATGCGGCGGAAGTTCAAACTCAACCGCTGAATCGGCAACCTCGTGATACTCCTTTGAATGACGCTTAAACAAGCCGATAAACGAACGGAACATTCCCTCAAGTGATGTTCCTGTCAAAAGTATTATCAGTATAAGCTCTGCCGCAAGAGTTAAAACCCATGTTCCAGCTGTTCCTATAAGCGACAAAAGAATTGCACAGATGCCGCCGCCTATAACACCGCCGCCTATGCCGTCTATACCGCTGTTCCAAAGTTCAGCTATAACCGCCATAAGACTTTCTGCCTGAATTTCTGCATTGCCCGTAAACAATGGCGAAATAACAGATGTTGTTATAATCAAAAGAGCCAGAAGCGTATATCTGAAAGAATTTTTATCCCCAAGCTTATCAGCAAAAGTGTATATGCCCGTCACCACAAGAAAGATACAGCTTACGGCGCTTGATACGCCAAACAAACCGTAACAGATTTTGTGTATAACAGTGCCTATTGCCCCCGTCAGTTCAGTAAGAAAAGCGAACCCCAAAAATATCCCGAGTGCAATAAATATAATACCCATTATTTCATTTGAGATAGTTTTGCCCACCTTTTTAGGCTGAACCTTTGGAGCGGGCGCCTTACGCTTTGAAGAAGATTTTGTTGTTGTTTTTTTCTTCTGTGGCATAATAGTTCTCCTTATATATAGTTATAAAAATCCTAAATATACCACCATTGTATCACATTATTGTATGTAAAAATATTAAATTTGTGTATCATTTTAATTATTCAAAAAGAAACCGAGACTTTTTACGAACATTTGCAGAATGCTTATTCTCGGTATATCCTCGGGGGCGCACAAATCCCGCCTTGCAACCTCAAGCCCATCAATAGTATAAATTACCTCGCCAAGCTTTTGTCCCTTTTCAAGAGGAGCGGGGATATCGCTTTCAAGGCTGAAGCTTTTTTCGACCTTTTCCTTGTTTCCCTTTTTAACCACAAAGCCGTCACCTGAAATTTCGGGAAGTATATTTTCTTTTGTTCCGCCCGATATCTTAACATAAGGAACGGAAATATCCGAATAATCGGCAACCTCGTAATTGGCAAAGCCAAAGTCAAGCAGAGCCGAGGCTGAAGAAAATCTTTCCTGGGTTGAGGGGGCACAAATGATTACCGCAATCAGCGTCATACCGTCACGCTCGGCAGATGCAGAGAGGCAATATTTTGCGGTGCTTGTAGAACCCGTCTTTATGCCGTTTGCCCCTTTGTAAAAACGAATAAGCTTGTTTGTATTAGAAAGCCCGAATTCGCCGTTTCTCAACGAGTCCATCCATATTGTAGTGTAGTCTAAAATTTTAGTATGCTTTAAAAGCTCTCGCGAAATTATGGCAATATCCTTTGCACTGCTGTAATGCTCCTCGGTTTCATCAAGTCCGTTACAGTTTATAAAATGAGTATTAAGACAGCCGAGAGCCTCTGCTCTTTTATTCATCTGCTCAACAAATGCAGGTTCACTTCCCGATATAAATTCTGCCATAGCAACGGCGGCATCGTTTCCTGATGCAACTGCGATAGCCTTTAGCATATCCTCAACACTCATCTGCTCTCCCGCCTCTAAAAACACTTGCGAACCGCCCATTGATGCGGCGTATTCACTCGTTGTCACCATATCGGTGAGGCTGATTTTTCCGTTCTCTAACGCCTCCATAATCAGAAGCATCGTCATCGTCTTGGTAACACTTGCAATCGGTAATCTTTCGTCGGGGTTTTGCTCATAAAGAACCTCGCCCGTAGATTGTTCCATAAGTATTCCCGATTTTGCAGTTATAAGCTGTGCGGATACATTGGTATCAACCTGAGCCGCAGGTTCTGCATAAGCACTTGCACACAAAACACAAATCACAAGAATTACGGCAGTTATTGCTTTAAGCTTTTTCATAATAAAACCTCCGAAAAAAAGAGTTACTTTATACTTATGCGTGATGTGATTTTAATATTCTGTTACAATATTCAAATTGACTTGCAATTTGAATTGAGAATGGTTATAATATATAATAAGTAAATTTATAATAAAATGTGGTGTCTGAAATGGAACTCTTAAGAGCTATAACTAAGCTTAACAACAAAGAGAGTGATTGCCCCGTAAGGCTTGAAAGCGGCGGGCTTTTTAAGGCTGCTGACGATATGCCTAAAAGCTTTAGACTTACGCTTAAGGCCCTGCGCAACGATGTGTCGGCAATCTACATTGACATAGCGTGTTATGACGGAACGGGAAATATCCTTTCAATTATTGAAGGGGTATCTTGCACAGAGGGCGAGAACACTATCTATGCGCCCTCACTTATGACAGAATACGGAGCGGTAGTTATCCGCTCGGTTATGCTTGATGACGGAATATGGGAAAGCACTGAGGCTTTACCGCCCAGCTTTGAAATTGCCCCAAAACCTGAAAAATTTGATTTTGACAAAACTGACAGACTGCCAACTATTGACGATAAAGCGTTGATAGCAGAAAAATTTATTGAAGAGGCAAGCTCTCCCCAAAAGCCCAAAAAGAAAAAGGGCTGGATTTTTGTGCTCTTGATTATAGTTATCTGCGCACTTGCGGCGGCTGTCTATAATTATATCAGAATATCCGATGCAGTATATGACAAGGCGATGAACCTTTATAACGCCGAACAGTTTGACGATGCCCTTGAGGTGCTTAAAAGCGCGGACAAGCTTATATATATCGGCAACAAAAACAAAGAGGTTGATTGGTGCATCGGCATATGCTATGCAAGACAGCGTGATTTTATAAATGCGGGAGCATATTTCAGAGATTTGGGCGATTATAAAAAGAGCAGAGAAAATTACCGAAGCATAATGGAAGCATATTCAGGAATACTATCAAAGGGAGATGCTCACACAGCAGGACTTACTGAGGATGCCAGAATTACGGCAACCGGCAACAATGATAAAGGTCAATGCGATGTTGGCGGCTTTATAAACATAACGGAAGTTTCAGCAGGCGGCGAGCATACAGTTGCGATAAACCGTGCCAACAGATGTATTGCAAGAGGCAACAACGATAAAGGTCAATGCGGTATCGGTAAATGGGAAAACATTTTCGATATATCTGCGGGCAAGTATCACACAGTTGCCGTTAACAATCTTGGCAGAGCAATTGCTGTCGGCGATAATACCTATGGTCAATGTGATGTTGACAACTGGTCGGGTATTGTTTCGGTTTCAGCCGGGGCGTATCACACAGTAGGACTTACCATTGACGGAAGAGTATTAGCAACAGGCAGAAACAAAGACGGCGAATGTAATACTGCCGATTGGAAAAATGTTGTTCAGGTTGCGGCGGGTGACGGCTACACTGTAGCACTTACCTATGACGGCAAAATTTTAAGATGCGGCAACAATCAGGACAGTTTGACTGATGTTATTTCGGTTGAGAGTGTCAAGGGACCGTTTATCTTTGTGACAGGCGATGGCGAGATTTCAACCGAGGGACTTTCGGAAATAGCTATTCCAAAAGAAACAGTTACGATATTCAAAAGATAAGAGGAGTTTTTAAAATGGATATTTTTGTAGAACAATTAGTCAAAAGAAGAATGACGGCTAAAGACATAGTTAAGCTTATACTCTGTATAACTGCGGTAAGTATAATTGTGCCGCTTATGCTTCTTTTTTCGGCATCTGCATTCGGAACGCTGTTTTTGTTAATCGGAGCGGGACTTTTATATTTTATATGGATATTTTCGCACACAGTCAGCGTAGAATATGAGTATTGCTTTACAAATGGCGCTCTTGATATTGACAGAGTTTATGCCGCTCGCAGAAGAAAGCCTTTTGTAGCTCTTAATGCAAGAGAAATCGAATATATGGCGCCTGTTTCTGACAGAGCGTACAGAAACTATTTTGAAAATACAAGAATAAAAAAGATATATGCTTGCTCCTCTTTAAAGGATGAGGGGGTATATTTTGTCATCTTTGAAAATCAGGGCGACAAATCGATGCTCTTCTTTAATCCAAATGACAAGATAAAGGATGGTTTCAGAAGATTGAACCCACAAAAAGTGGTTTTATAAGAGAGGATGTCTAAATGATAAAGGTCGGCACAGACATAGTAGAAATATCCAGATTTTCCAAAATGAAGGATTTGGAGCTTTTTAAAAAGCACACCTTTACCAAAAGAGAAAAGGAATATTTCAAAACCTGCAAGAACCAATATGAAAGTATTGCAGGGGCATTTGCCGCAAAGGAAGCCTTTGCGAAATATTCAGGCAGCGGCTTTCGGGGTTTTGGACTTCGTGATATAGAAGTTTTACACGATGAACTTAATAAACCCTACCTTGTTTTTATGGGAAAAAGACTTGAGGCAGACTTAAGCATCAGCCATTCTGATACAACCGCCGTTGCAGTTGTGGCGGGTGAAGAAATGTGTATCGGCGGCAAAAATATGGAGATGTTTAAAAGCTATCACAAATTTTTACCGAGGCGCTATTGCACTATGCACAAGGGCGATTGCGGCAAAGTTTTGGTAATAGCTGGCTCTCTTGGAATGAGCGGGGCGGCAGTTTTAAGCTCCTATGCGGCGTTGAGAAGCGGTGCGGGACTTGTTACTGCGGCAATACCAAAAAGTATTCACGAAGTTGTGGCAAAGAGCATACACGAGGCTATGACTATCCCGCTTAAAGAAACTGACGGCTCTATATCAAAATCTGCAATTCCTGATATGGAAAATGCGCTGAATGCGGCAGATGTTTGTGCTATAGGCCCCGGACTTTCACGAAAAGAAGATATAATTGAAGTTGTAGCGGCTGTGCTTTCAAGCGGTGTTCCCTGCGTTGTTGATGCAGATGCCTTATATGCGTTAAAAGATAATATGCAGATTTTAAAGGACAAAAAAGGTGCTGCGGTTTTAACTCCGCACCCTATGGAGATGTCAAGACTTACCGGATATACCCTTGAAGAAATTGAAAAAAACCGCGAGAATGTGGCAATTGAACTTGCCAAAGAATATAATGTAACAGTTGTGCTTAAAGGTCACAAAACAGTTATTGCATCACCTGACGGCGAGGCACACATAAACACTACGGGCAACAACGGAATGGCAACGGGCGGCAGCGGCGATGTGCTGACCGGAATAATTGCGGCGTTTATAGCTCAGGGTGTTAAGCCTTATGAGGCGGCAGTGCTCTCTGTTTTTATTCATGGTATGGCAGGAGATGTGGCGGCAGATAAAAAAGGAGAATTCAGTCTTATTGCCGGAGATATAATAGAAGAACTTCCGTTTGTAATAAAAAGTTTAGCGAATTAAGGGCAGGTGAAAACTATGAATCAGGAAAATCGTGCGTGGGCAGAAATTAACCTTGACGCAATTGAAAATAACATAAAATCCATACGAAATTATGTGAAGCCTTCTGCTAAAATCTTAGGCGTTGTAAAGGCTGATGCCTATGGTCACGGATATTTGGAGGTTGCAAGAACACTCCTTGAAAACGGAGCGGATGCTCTTGCAGTTGCCTGCCTTGACGAAGCTGTTCAGCTGAGGCGTTGCAAGATAGAAAGTCCCATACTCATTCTTGGGCACAGCAGTTTTGACGAGGCGGAAACTCTGGTTTTAAACGATGTTATACCCGCCTGCTTTGAATATGAGCACGCAAAAGCAATTTCCGATGCGGCAGTAAGATTAAATAAGACCGCAAAGCTTCATATAAAGCTTGACACGGGAATGGGCAGAGTTGGTTACCGCTTTACCGACAACGAATGTGAAAACGAAAAAACACTTGCTGAAATCTTAAAGATTGCATCGCTTGATAACATCGTTATAGACGGAATATTCACACATTTTTCAGTTGCAGACGATAACGATGATGACTATACTCATTTACAGTTTGAGAGATTTTTAAAGGCGTGTGACGCCCTTAAACAAAGAGGTCTTGATATTAAAACAAGACATTGCTGTAACAGCGCGGCACTCATTCGATTTCCTGATATGCATCTTGATATGGTGCGCCCCGGAATAATCCTCTACGGCGCAAGTCCGTCAAAAATCGTGGATGCAAGCGTGCTTAATTTAAAGCCCGCAATGACCTTCAAAGCAAAAATTACAAACCTTAAAATAGTTGAAAAAGGTTCAAGCATAAGCTACGGCAGAAAATTCACGGCACAAAATGAAACAAAAATTGCCACAATTCCCGTAGGCTATGCTGACGGATATTCAAGACTTTTGTCAAATACGGGTGCAAAAGTTTTAATTGGAAAAAATTTGTGTGATATTGTCGGAAACATTTGTATGGACCAATGTATGTTTGATGCAACAAATGTAAATACTATTGCTATCGGCGACGAAGTTATCTTGTTCGGCAAAGGCGATAGTATAGAATTACCGGTAGAGAGCCTTGCTGACAAGATGGGGACTATCAATTATGAAATCCTTTGTATGGTCGGCAAGAGAATTCCGAGAATTTATTTAAAGCACGGCGAAATCCAAAATACTCATAACTATCTTTTAGATTCGCCGCTCGTGGATTAGTACATAATCATTTTCGTTCGCTTTTAAGTCCTCGATTGTGTACCAAAACATAGAAACTTGCGTATAATGCAATGAGAGCAAAGGATACAGGAGTGTGAATGTTTTGGTAGTAAAAAGAGGAGATATATACTATGCGGACTTAAGTCCGGTCGTAGGCTCTGAACAAGGCGGTATACGCCCCGTTCTGATTATACAGAACGATATAGGCAACCGCTACAGTCCAACAGTAATCGCAACAGCCATAACATCTCAGATTAACAAGGCAAAGATGCCTACACACATCGAGATAGATGCAGGCGGCTTTGGACTTTCTAAAGATTCGGTTGTGCTGGCAGAGCAGATACGCACAATAGATAAAAAACGGCTTAAAGAAAAAATAGGCCATATAGACCAGAGTGTAATGGATAAGGTAAATGAAGCTTTGGAAATTTCATTCGGTCTTAGCTGATACAATTTTCTTCAAATATGATAATAGTAAAAAATACTTAGGAGGAAGATATATGAAAAGAGAAAGATTTTTTAAGCTTTTAATACCCGCAGTATTGATATTTGTTCTTGCGGGCAGCATCGCAGTATTTTCAGAGCCGGGCGGAACAGATGACCCGGTTGTAACAAAAAGCTATATAGTAGACACTGTTATTCCTGAAATCAAGGATTATGTTAATCAGCGAATAGGAAACGGCGGCACATCAACCGACGCAAAACCCGCAACCTTTACTGTTGTAAATCTGACTGAGGGGCAAAGCCTTATAGGCGATGCGGGAACAGAGCTTATTCTCAGAATGGGCAAGGGCGTTGTGATTTCTACCGAAAAGGGCGGAATTGCCGATACAACCGCAGGCTATGATATTGCAAACGGAAGTCCGATGCCATCAAATCATTTGCTGATTGTTCCTCTTGCAGACGGCAGAGGTTTTAAAGCGCAAAGCGATGTAATAGTTATGGTAAAGGGTGGCTACACCGTTAAATAATAAAAGCACGATGGTTTACCATCGTGCTTTTAAATTTTATAGCTTTGTATACACTTTATTTTTGTTATAGTCTACACCTATAATTGTTCCGTCTGAATATGTTACCTCAAAGATGTTTTCCGCTACCTCGCAATGCTTTACTATAAACTCTGTCTGCAGGTGCATTGTTTTTTATAGTCATCATAGCCTTCCTTTATCTTTGATACGCTGAACTTTAACTGCTCATCTGTTTCAATAACCAAATCCTCTGTTCCAAGCCAATCATCCTGCTCACTACAATCTGCCAGAGTGGAACAACGGTCAAAACATCAACATAGTGAAGTCCCTCAAACCCCAAAGCCTTTACCTACATGATAGAGCACAGCAGGAGCGTATATCTCATTTATACGAATTACGCTCATAAACTCCGCAAAACCTTACAGCAAGCTTGTCAAATGTGCAGATTGCCGCATTTTTTATATACTCAACGGCAGCGGCACTGTAACGGTTGAAGAACTTCAAGCAAGCATATACAAGCTAACATAAATCCTGTTTTAGAATACATAAATCAAAACTACAATAAAGAAATCACAAATGCCGAGCTTGGCAAAATGGACAATGCTTATGATTTCAGCGGAGTGTGCAGAGAGCATCTTGCCAAAAAAGAAAACAGAGCATCTGTATTAAAAGATACAAACTTTGTCCGTCCCGAATACATTGGACTTTATGAGGAATATTTTATCGCGGCAAAGCTTGCTACAAGAGTCAGCCAAAACCCGATTAAGACTCTTTCGGCATACATAAAAGGTCAGTATAGCGGTGCTATCACCGATATTTTAGAGCCAAATCACAGCGGTCTGTTTTATCCCGATATTATAGAAAACCGTAAAATCCCCGAGGGATTTGCAAAGCAAGTCTTAACCTGTAACAAAAATTGTGCAACCTGCGGCTACTGTCAAAGAGCAGTTGATGCCGCCACAATTACTCTTGAAAATTTTGATTGATAAAATCTCAATAACGCTAAATGCTGACTAAAAAATCCTCTGATTTTAAATCAGAGGATTTTTTATCTTTGATATTACAAATTCTGCTAAATCACGGGCGGCATCAGGCTTTCGCAAGTTTTCTATTGCCTGAACCATCGTTTCCTTTCGGGTACCGGTAAACATTGTGTTTACCGCATCACCTATTGAGTATGTGTTGCTTACCTTTATTGCCGCACCTGCATTTAAAAGAAATTCTACATTTCTGTCCTCTTGTCCCGGTACGGGATTACTCATTATCATCGGAAGTCCCTTTGAAAGTGCCTCGCTTGTTGTAAGTCCGCCCGGCTTTGTGATTATGCACTCTGCCGCATCCATAAACACATCTACATTATCGACATATCCATAGTTGTAAACTCGTTTTTTCGTCTTAAGATTGTCAATCCTCTTTTTAAGTCTTGCGTTGTTACCGCAGATTGACACAATCTGAAAATCCCGCTCAAGTTCATCAAGCGACTCGATTTGTTCTACGAGCTTGCCAAAGCCCATACTTCCGCTCATAACCAAAAGTGTCGGAAAATCAGGAAGTCCCAATTTATTCAGCGCTTCTTCTCTGCTCATTTTTGCGGAGAATTTTTTGTCAATGGGTATTCCAAAAGGTAAAAACTTTTCTTTTAAAATGCCTTTTTTTACGCCCTGATTTGTCAGCACCTCACTTGGCGTTACATAATAATCAAGGCTTGTATCCTCCCAATACGGATGTATGGTAAAGTCTGTTACTATGCCGATTTTTAAGATATCGCTCTTTATATGCTCGTTTAAAAACGAGAGTAAAAGTGCCGCAAAAACATGGGTGCAGATTATAAAATCAGGCTTTTCTTTTCTGATATACTTTAAAAGCTTGCGTGCAAGAAGAGTCGTTGTGAGCCTTGGCATAGTATAATCAATTTCTTCATACGGCCGTTTTTCGCACATACGATAAATTCCGCCGTAGACTTTGGGCATCTTTTTGGCAGACATCAGATAAATTCTGTCAACCGTGTCCGAAATCATCGGGTTTATATACTTAAAAACATCCATATACGAGCATTCTACACCAAGCGAATTAAAGTGCTCGCTCATTACCTTTGCGGTCTGGTTGTGTCCTTGTCCCGCCGTTATGGAAAAAATTAACCCTTTCATACGCTCTCCTCCTACATTTTTATGGCTGTATCACAGCTTAAGAAATACAGATATTTCTCTTTGACGGGTACTTTGAGTATTTTCTCAAGACCGCGTGCATAATATTCTGTCTGCAGAGCATAGTTTTGACTTCTTGCCTTTATTGTATGTTCGTTTACTCTGTCAGTCTTATAATCAATCAACACAATGCCGTCATCCTCATAAAAGAAGCAGTCCGCTATACCCTGAAGTATAACCTTTTCGCCAAGTCCGATATTTTCTACCTCCAAAGCATCTACTTGCATATAAAAATCAAACTCACGCTCAAAATGTTTCGCATTCCGAAGTCTTTTACCCAAATCACTCTCAAAAAATCTTATTATTGCATCGGCATTCACCGCTTCTGCCTGATTTTTTGTGATGACTCCTTTTTCTGTCATAGTTTCTATCTGTTTTTTGATGTCCGTATCCTTAACATCGATGTGTTGCATTACAAAGTGGGTAATCGTACCTCTTTCTGCGCCCGTGATATCGGTTACATCTTCTGCAAAATCTGTCGGTTCTATAAGTCCGGTTACTCCCTCGCCTTCGGGCATTCTGCGGCGCTTAAGCTCGCTGACCGACAGCTTTATGGGAAGCTTTGATAAATCAGCATAGGGATAAACATATTCAAGTCTGTCTATCTGCATTTCAGAAAACTGAGCCTGATTTTCTTCCTCGTTCTTCTCTTTGATTTCAGCATCCGAGATAGTCACATCAAACCTGCACATACCATCAGGGTTTGGTATTATATCGTGTCTTTCTGCAAGCTCTCTTAAAAGCTGTGCATCGGGATGGTTCAAAACTGCGGACAAAACCCAGTCACGCATTGATGCCATACCGTCAACAAGCGCCGGATAAAGATTGTAACTTCTGTTAAAGCCCGCCGTTTTCCACTTATTATCGCGATTTTGAACCGTCGCAGAAATTATAAGTTTTTCCTTTGCTCTTGTTATCGCAACATACAAAAGACGCATTTCTTCGGCTTTAAGTTCTTTTTCTTTTTTGCGTGCCATAAGTTTTTTTGCGGGCAGATTAAAGCGCACACGCTGTCTTGTATCAATATAGTCTGCCGCAATACCCAATATATCATCCCAGATAATTGTCTGCTGAACATCCCTGAAATTAAACTTTTTAATTGTTCCCGCAAGAATTACTATCGGGAATTCAAGTCCCTTTGATCTGTGTATTGTCATAACCGAAACTGCATCTTCTGATGCAATTCGAATTCCTGATAAATCTCGGTTTTTTTCCTGAAGCATCTCGATATATTTCATAAAGTTAAAGAGTCCCGACAGTACACCCTTTTCGTAATCGGATGCCCGCTCCTGAAGAAGCTTTAAGTTAGCACTTCTTACCTCGCCGTTTGGCATTCCCGAAACTATTGAAATATAATGATAGTCATTGCATATCTTAAAAATAAGCTGGTCTACGCCCATATATTTTGAGCATTTGCGAAGACTCTCAAGCGCACTTACAAAATCCTTGGCCTTATCATCTTCGGATTCCTTTACCGCATCATAAAATCTGCCCTTTTTAAGAGTGCGTATCTGCGCAAGCTCTTCAAGTGTAAAACCAAACATAGCCGAGCGCATTACCGCTATAAGCGGAATATCCTGAAGCGGATTATCAATTATCTGCAAAAAGCAGAGAACCGTTTTGACCTCAATTGAGTTAAGATATTGAAGACCGCTCTCGCTGACAGATGCAATAGCGCGCATATTAAGCGCCTTTTCTATTTCGTCACCCTCCGACTTGTTGCGGGTAAGTACCGCAATGTCCGAAAATCTTGCCTCACGAAGCTCGCCCGTTTCTTTGTCTGTAACCTTGATTTTTTCTTCGTATATAAGCTTTGAAATGCGGTTTGCTACGGCATTTGCTTCAAGCTCACTGCGGCTCAGCTCATCGATTGGCTCGTAATCGATATGGTCCGTCGCAGTTATCAGAATCTCGGTATCTTTATCAAACGAGTCAGGGTATTGTGCACCGTTTATAAGATATTCGTCTTTTGTATAGTTGATACCGCCAACCCGCTCGCTCATAATGGATGAGAAAATATAGTTTGCCGCATCGACTATCTCTTTTCTGCTGCGGAAGTTTTTAAAAAGCTTTATAAGTCTGCCGCCCTCGCCTTTGCCATACGCCTTATAAAGACGCATAAATATCGAGGGGTCTGCATTTCTGAATTTATAAATGCTCTGCTTTACATCGCCAACCATAAAAAGATTGCCCTTGTTTTTAGAAAGTCTGTTAAATATCTCAAACTGCAGAGCATTGGTGTCCTGAAATTCGTCTACGAGTATTTCGCTGTAGTAGCCTCGCAATTTTTCGCAAAGAGGCGTATCGTTGCCCCTTTCGTCTACCAGAAGATGTAACAAGCCGTGCTCTAAATCATTAAAATCTATAACTCCACGCTCGTTTTTAAGGCGTTGATGCAGTTTTTCGGTCTGGCTTACGATGCTGATAAGCACCCGCACAGGCTCTGCACACTTAACAGTTCGCAAAATATTTTCGGGAGAAAATATGCCGATAAGTCCTTTAGCGGATTTTATCGCCGTCTTTACCACATCATCACGGATAGCTATCGCTCGTTCAACAACATCCTCCACCCCTTTTTTAGAGGGCATTCTTGGAATGTCAAAGGTGTGAATAAGCTCAATCAGCTTATCCGTCGCATCAGGAGCAGTTAAGTCGATTTCGCTAAATCTCGGCAAAAATTCCTCTCTCATTGCAACGAAATAGTCACAACAAGCGTGGTCAAGAGGCATCTCCTCTGTTGCAATATCTGCCATAATTTTAACGCCGTCGCCTATCTCCTCGCACAAAGAATAAAGCTCATTTTTAAGGAAGTCTGCCCACGCAGTTTCTTCAATCCTACCTCCGTTTTTAAGCACCTTATATGTATCTTTATAGGCGCTCTTGAGCCATTTTTTAGGAAAAGCCAAGCTTCTCGAAAAATTGTGTATCTTTAAAATTGTATCTCTAAGATAATCGTCGCCCTTTATGCCGCCCCAGCCGGTTACCAATTCTTTAAAACCTCGTTTTTTGTCAATGCGGGCATAGTAGCTCTCTAAAATATCGTTAAGCGCCTGCGCCTTAAGAACCTCGTTCTCGGTTTCGTCAATCAACGAAAAGCCTACGGGCAGATTTGTAAGGTGAGCATTATTTGTGATTATTCTGCTGCAGAATGCATGAATTGTAGAAATCGCAGCAGAACCCACCTTTATACTCTGCTCTTTTAAATATTCGTTCTCGGGATTTTCCTCAAGCTTTTTATCTATTGCATCCAAAATTTTACGACGCATCTCGGAAGCCGCCGCCTCAGTAAAGGTAAGCAACAAAAATTTATCTATTGAAACAGGATTTTCTGCATCTGTAATCTTACGGATAAGACGCTCGACCAAAACGGCGGTCTTACCGCTGCCTGCCGCCGCCGCAACTAAAATATTGCTATCCTTTGCTTCTATCGCATCAAGCTGTTCATCTGTCCATTCTACCGCCATTTTTCTCACCTCTTTACTCAATTTTAACATACAAAAATACGGTTGGCAAGAAATTTCTTACCAACCGTATTTTTAATTCATTATTTCTCTGCGATACCGTAACGCTTTCTGAACTTGTCAACTCTACCGCCGGTATCAACCAGCTTCTGCTTACCTGTATAGAACGGGTGGCAAGCCGAACAAATTTCGATACGGATATCCTCTTTTGTAGAACCTGTTTCGATAACATTACCGCAGGCACACTTGATTGTTGTTTCTTTGTAATCCGGATGTATTCCTTCTCTCATTGTTTTCACCTCTTTTATATAAACTCAATCTTTAACAAAAGTTATGCTCGCTAAACAAGCGAATAACATTATATCATACATTTAAGCAAAATGCAAGTCCTTTTTTAAATTTTTATTACAAAACTTAAATTAGTCACCAAGTGCCAAGCCGATTAAGCGTGCTGTCTGAATCCAGCTGCTTGTTTCTTCAACCGCTTTGTTCTTGCCGATAACATTTTCAAGTGAGTCATAGCTTAAGTCTGCGCCGTCAAGAACTACCATGTTGCCGAATTTGCCTTCCATAAGAAGTTTAACTGCGTATGAACCGTAACGAGTTGACAAAATTCTGTCATTAGCAGTAGGTGTGCCACCTCTCTGAACATGACCGAGGATGGTTGCACGAGCCTCTAAACCAACCAATTCTTCAAGTTGTTCTGCAACAACATTTCCGATACCGCCAAGACGAATCGGGTCAGGGCTGTTTTCTACAACCTTAGAAACTACAACTTCGCCACCTGCCGGCTTTGCACCCTCTGCTGCAACAACGAGAGCAAAGTTCTTGCCTCTTGCGATGTTCTTTTTGATAGCCTCTGCAACCTTGTTGATATCATAAGGAATTTCAGGGATAAGACAAGCGTCACATCCACCTGCGATAGCAGATGCTATACCCAAAAATCCTGCGTATCTGCCCATTGCCTCAACAACTATAATTCTGCTGTGAGATTCGGCAGTTGTTCTCAATCTGTCAATAGCTTCTGTTGCAACAGAAACCGCTGTATCAAAACCAAAGGTTGTATCGGTTGATGCAAGGTCATTATCAATAGTCTTGGGAACACCGATAACCTTTACGCCCTTTCTTGAAAAGTCACGACCGCTTGTAAGAGTACCGTCGCCACCGATAACGATAAGTGCATCGATGCCTGCATCCTTAAGGTTTTTAACACCTACATCAGATACATCGCCGTGCTGTTCTACGCCGTTTTCATCGGTATAGGTATAGTCAAAAAGGTTATCCTTGTTTGAGCTGTAAAGCATTGTACCACCCTTTGAGATAGCACCTGACACGCTGTTTAAGTCAAGCTTTACAAATTCGTCTCCGCCGAGGTAAAGTCCACGATAACCGTGTTTGATACCTACAACTTCAAGTCCGTATTTCATTATGGCAGTCTTTACAACCGCACGGATAACCGCATTAAGTCCGGGACAGTCGCCTCCACCCGTCATAACACCAATTCTTTTAATTTCGCTCATTTTATTTTCCTCCCCAAAAAGAGTATTATTAAATTTATATCAATAACACAAGATATATCACGCTATATTTTACAACAAAACTACAAAAATTTCAAGTGCTTATTTCAAAATCTTACGCTTTTTGTCAAATTATACAAAATACTCTTTTACATCAAAAGCTTTTAGTTTATTTTTAGCTTATCACTACAAAATATTTATATAACATATCAAAATATTTATATTTTTTTAATACAAAATTCATTGACAGGGCACCTGTCACATTCAGGTTTTCTTGCCATACAATACTCTCTGCCGTGAAAAACGAGATAGTGGCAAAACTGCGACCACTTTTCAGGCGGAAGTATTTTTTCAATATCAAGTTCGATTTTATATGGGTCTTTTTGCGTTGTAAAACCCATTCGGTTTGAAAGGCGTGTTGCGTGTGTGTCTACCACAACCCCTGGAATTCCAAAAAAGTCACCCAACACTAAATTTGCAGTTTTTCTGCCAACTCCCGGGAGGCTTAAAAGCTCTTCCATCGTTTTTGGCACTTCGCCCTCAAACTTTTCAACAAGCATCCTACAACAACCGATTATATTCTTTGCTTTGTTTCTGAAAAATCCCGTCGAACGAATATCCTCCCTAAGTTCAAGCTCGTCTGCGTTTGCAAAAGCGTAGACATCGGGATATTTTTTAAAAAGTGCGGGCGTTACCATATTGACTCTTGCATCGGTGCATTGCGCCGCAAGCTGTGTCGCAATGAGAAGCTGCAGAGCATTTTCGTAATCAAGAGTACAGTCTGCGCCCTTGTAAACCTCTTCAAAAACATCATATATACGGCTTGCTCTTATTCTCTTTTTTTCAAGACTTTCTTTCATAATAAAATCTCCATATTCTTGCAAAATACCCTTGCAAAATATCAGCTTTAATATTATAATATAAAATAGAATAATTTGCAACAAAATTCGTTAGGGAGGATATACCAATGTTTGAACTTGAAAACATAAGAAAATTCGACACAGAACTTGCAGATGCCATATCAAAAGAAATTGGCAGACAGAGAGGCAAAATCGAACTTATTGCCTCTGAAAACTTTGTAAGCCCCGCAGTTATGGAGGCTATGGGCACTCCTCTTACAAACAAATACGCAGAAGGCTATCCCGGCAAGCGTTATTACGGCGGTTGCGAATATGTGGACATTGTCGAGGATTTGGCAAGAGAGAGAGCAAAGGAATTATTTGGTGCAGAATTTGCCAATGTTCAGCCACACTCGGGTGCGTCTGCAAACCTTGCAGTATTCTTTGCAGCTATGGAGCCCGGCGACACCTACCTTGGTATGAACTTAGCACATGGCGGACACTTAAGTCATGGTTCACCCGTGAATATTTCGGGCAAATATTTTAATGTTGTTCCTTATGGAGTTGACGATGTTACCCACAGAATAGATTATGATAACTTAAGAAAGCTCGCTCTTGAGCATAAACCAAAGCTTATCCTTGCAGGCGCAAGTGCATATGCCCGCGAAATTGACTTTGCGGCATTCCGTGAAATCGCAGACGAGGTTGGAGCATACTTAATGGTTGATATGGCACACATTGCAGGTCTTGTTGCCGCAGGACTTCATCAAAGCCCTGTGCCGTATGCCGACTTTGTAACAACCACCACTCACAAGACCTTAAGAGGCCCAAGAGGCGGTATGATTTTGTGCAAGGAAAAATACGGTGCTATGATTAACAAGGCAGTATTCCCGGGTTGTCAGGGAGGCCCCTTAATGCATGTTATTGCAGGTAAGGCAGCTTGCTTTAAAGAGGCGCTTTCACCAGAATTCAAAGCATATCAGACTCAGGTTAAGAAAAATGCAGAGGTTCTTGCAAATGAGCTTATCAACAGAGATATTGAAATTGTTTCAGGCGGAACGGACAACCATTTGATGCTTGTAAGCCTCTTAAAGCAGGGCAAAACGGGCAAGGAGGTTGAACACAATCTTGACGAGGTTGGTATCACCTGTAACAAAAATACCATCCCCAACGACCCGCAGAGTCCTTTTGTTACAAGCGGTATAAGACTTGGTACTCCCGCAGTTACAACAAGAGGCTTTAAGGAAGAGGATATGGTAGAAGTTGCAGACCTTATTTCTTTGGTCATCAAGGATTTTGATAACAATTGCGAGCAGGTAAGAGCAAGAGTTGACGCTCTCTGCAAAAAACATCCTCTCTATGAATAAGCCGTTAGCTGACAGAATTCGCCCCACATCTCTTGATGATGTTGCCGGACAAAAGCACATACTTGGCGAGGGCAGAATTCTGCGTAATATAATCGAAAGCGGTAACATCCCCTGTATGATTTTTTACGGGCCGTCAGGCACGGGCAAAACCACGGTTGCGGGCATTGCTTCAAAAATCAGCAATCGACCTCTTTATCGTTTGAATGCTACCAATGCATCCGTCAGCGATATTAAGGCAATTGTCAAAGAGTCCGATGGGCTTATGGGGCAAGATGGGGTATTACTCTATCTTGACGAAATTCAAAACTTTAACAAAAAGCAACAGCAATCTCTGCTTGAATACACCGAAAATGGTAAAATCACATTGATTGCCAGCACCACTGAAAATCCGTATTTTTATGTTTACAATGCAATTTTAAGCCGCAGCACAGTATTTGAGTTCAGGCCGCTTACCCCAACTGATGTGGAAGAGGTTTTAAAGCGCGCGCTTAAAATTCTGCAAGAGGAAGATTTTAAAAACAATTCTCTTGTTGCCGATGCTGACTTTCTTTATCTTTTAGCTGAAAAGTCGGGCGGTGATGTAAGAAAGGCTCTTAACTCTTTAGAGCTTGCGGTTTGCTACACTCCGCCTGGAAGTGACGGAAAAATCACACTTACCAAAGACACGGTTGAGCAATGCACGCAGAAAAAGGTTTTTCGCTATGATAAATCGGATGACAGTCACTATGATATTTTGAGCGCTTTTCAAAAATCAATTCGAGGAAGTGACCCAGACGCTGCGACTCATTATCTTGCAAGGCTGATTTCGGCAGGTGATATTCAATCAATATGCAGACGGCTTATGGTTATCGCCTGCGAAGATATAGGACTTGCATATCCCGCCGCTATCTCGATAGTTAAGGCTTGCGTTGACAGCGCATTGATGCTTGGTCTTCCTGAAGCAAGAATACCTTTAGGCCATGCAACTATTCTGCTTGCGACCTCGCCCAAGTCAAATTCTGCACACATTGCGCTTGACAAAGCACTTTATGATATAGAAAACATTGACACGGGCGAAATACCAAGGCAACTGCAGAACAATCATTATGATGGCGAGGGCAATTCTCAAAAGGGACAAAATTATCTGTATCCCCACGATTACCCAAACCACTATGTAAAGCAACAATATCTGCCCGATAAGATAAAAAACAAGGTTTATTATGAGCCTGCAAACAACAAGGCAGAACAAAGCGCAAAAGAATATTGGGACAAGATAAAATAAAAAAAGGCAGAAACTTATTGAACCGACCCCAAAAAGTTAGACCAAAAATCTGACTACTGGGAGGTCGGTTCATTTCAATTTATACTACTTTTAAAATCTAAATCACATTGTTACTTGATTTATAAATCTCTCTTAAAAGATCTTCCATTTCTTCAATTACTTTTAAAATTCTCTTGTTATCAGGCTCACAGCTTGTTATATATAAATTTAACTTCGCAGCCATACGAAATAGCCTATAAACATTATCTTTTATTTCTTTCTCCATAATATTTCTCCAACAAAATTATATCCTTATGTAAATAACACTCAAAATATTCTATTTTAAACATTTGTGTCTAATTATTAGTATAACACGAACTTTGCCTTGTGTCAATCGCATAACGCTATTATAACAAGGTTTATAGCGAGCTGTAATTTTCATATAATATATGTAGAGGTGATAAATGTGAAAGAGGAATACAAATACCTTTACGAAAAATTTGGATTAAATGTAGTTTATTACAGAAAACGAAAGAGACTGACACAATTGCAGTTAGCGGAATTGGTTGATATAGACAGAAGTCATATAAGTGCTATCGAACTCGGCAAGGTTGGCGTTTCCTTTGATGTTATATTTAAAATATGCGAGGTATTAGAAGTTAAACCAAAGGATTTATTTGATTTTAGAGATTGATAAAATGGTTGCCTGCATAAAAAAAGACAGAAACTAAAAAGTTTCTGTCTTTTAATTTTAAAACTTGGGTCTTGCCTTATAGTGAGTATGGAGTAATTCGTGGGATTTATGACTTCCCGGTTCTCCAAGGAATTCCTTATAAAGCAATTCAATATCGGGGTTCTTGTGACTCTTACGGATTGCAGACTTTTCGTCCTCGCTGTAAAGAGCCTTTGCTCTTTCTTTCTTAATATCCGTAACCATCTGAACCTTAGCGGGAACGATTGGCTGACCGCCACCCGTTACACAACCGCCGGGGCACGCCATAATCTCGATAAAGTCGTACTCTGCTTTTCCATCTCTTATGCTTTCCAAAAGCTTTCTTGCATTACCGAGTCCGTGAGCAATCGCTGCTCTCACTTTAATTCCGCCAACCTCAACGGTTGCTTCCTTAATGCCCTCAGTTCCTCT
Organism: Clostridia bacterium; assembly: GCA_045661045.1. Lineage (GTDB taxonomy): Bacteria > Bacillota > Clostridia > Monoglobales > Monoglobaceae > UMGS1820. The sequence continues at coordinate 35,907 of JAZREZ010000039.1, read as the reverse complement.
TACGGCGTTGTATTCGATATCCTTAAGGTCTTCGCCTGTTAAAATATCTGCAACTGTACGAAGGGCCGCTTCCATAACGCCACCGGTTGCACCGAAGATAACGCCTGCACCGCTGGCTTCTTCAAACGGATTATCAAACTTCTCATCGGGAAGTTCAGTAAACTCAATACCTGCCTGCTTAATCATTCTTGCAAGCTCACGGGTTGAGATAACTACATCTACATCACGAAGTCCGTTAACTTCCATTTCCTCTCTGTCGCTTTCAAACTTTTTAGCAACACAAGGCATAACAGAAACTGTTACGATATTCTTCGGGTCGATGCCGTTTTTCTCTGCCCAATAGGTCTTGATTATTGCACCGAACATCTGGTGCGGTGATTTACAGCTTGAAAGATTTTCAAGGAAATCAGGGAAGTTATGCTCACAGAACTTAATCCAGCCGGGGCTGCAAGAGGTGATAAGCGGAAGCTTACCGCCGTTTTTAATTCTGTTTAAAAGCTCTGTTCCCTCTTCCATAATGGTAAGGTCAGCACCTGTATCGGTATCAAATGTCTTGTCAAAACCAAGTCTTCTGAGAGCCGCTGCCATCTTGCCTGTTACTGCAGTTCCGATAGGAAGTCCGAACTCCTCACCAAGACCTGCACGAACTGCAGGAGCTGTCTGCACGATAACAACCTTTTCAGGATCAGCAATTGCATCCCAGATTTCGTCTGTATTATCTCTTTCGCGAAGTGCGCCAACAGGACAAGCGGTGATACACTGTCCGCAATTTACGCAAGGAACTTCTGCAAGAGATTTATTAAATGCAGTTGAAATTGTTGTGTTAAATCCACGCTCGGTTGCATCAATTACTGCAACTGTCTGGATGTTTTTACATACGCTCACACATCTGCGGCAAAGAATACACTTGTTGTTATCTCTGACAATAGATGGAGAAAGATCATCAACCGGGCTTTCGTTGCGAGCACCCTCGTATGTGATATCTGTAACACCTAATTCCTCTGCAAGTGTCTGAAGCTCACAGTTGCGGCTTCTTACACAAGTTAAGCACTTTCTTTCGTGTGCTGAGAGTAAAAGCTCAAGAGTTACCTTTCTTGACTGTCTTACCTTAGGAGTGTTTGTTAAAACCTCAAGTCCCTCAGATACGGGGTAAACGCAGGCCGCCTGAAGATTTCTTGCACCCTTTACCTCTACCACACACATTCTGCATGAGCCTGTCTGGCTCACATCCTTAAGATAGCAGAGTGTAGGAATGTTAATTCCTGCTTCTCTTGCCGCCTGCAAAACAGTATAATTTGCAGGAACGCTCATGCTCTGTCCGTTGATTTTTATATTAACATTTTCCATTTATATCACCCCTACTTTCTCTCGATTGCATCAAACTTACATTTATCCATACAAGCTCCGCACTTGATACACTTGCTTGAGTCAATAACGAACGGATTTTTAATCTCGCCCGAAATTGCACCAACGGGACAAACCCTTGAACAAGCACTACAACCGCGACACTTGTCCTCAATGATTGTATATTTGAGTAAATCTTTACATACGCCCGCAGGACATCTCTTTTCAACAACATGAGCCACATACTCATCTCTGAAATATCTGAGTGTAGAGAGTACGGGGTTTGGAGCACTCTGTCCCAAACCGCAGAGCGAAGCTGCCTTAATGCTGTTGCTGAGTTCTTCGAGTCTGTCAAGGTCTTCAAGCGTTCCGTTGCCCTTTGTAATCTTATCAAGGATTTCGTAAAGTCTTTTTGTTCCGATACGGCAAGGAGTACACTTACCGCAAGATTCGTCAACTGTGAATTCAAGGAAGAACTTTGCAATATCAACCATACAGTTATCCTCGTTCATTACGATAAGACCGCCCGAGCCCATCATAGAGCCGATTGCAATGAGCGAATCGTAATCGATAGGTGTATCCATAAGGCTTGCAGGAATACATCCGCCTGACGGGCCACCCGTCTGTGCTGCCTTGAATTTCTTGCCGCCAGGGATACCACCGCCGATTTCTTCAACGATTTCACGGAGTGTTGTTCCCATAGGAATTTCAACAAGACCTGTATTCTTAATCTTACCGCCGAGCGCAAATACCTTTGTACCCTTGCTCTTTTCGGTACCAATCTGAGTAAACCAGTCAGCGCCGTTTAAGATAATCTGGGTAATGTTTGCGTAAGTTTCAACATTGTTAAGGAGTGTCGGCTTCATCCAAAGTCCCTTAACTGCGGGGAACGGAGGTCTTGGTCTTGGCTCACCTCTCATACCCTCGATAGAGGTAATGAGCGCAGTTTCCTCACCGCACACAAACGCACCCGCACCAAGACGGATTTCAAGGTCGAATGAGAAATCTGTACCAAAAATATTTTTACCAAGCAAGCCGTATTCTCTTGCCTGCTCCATAGCAATCTTAAGACGCTGAACCGCAATCGGATACTCTGCACGGATATAGATAAATCCCTGATTTGCACCTACTGCGTATGCGGCAATCGCCATTGCCTCGATTACACTGTGAGGATCACCCTCCAGTATACTTCTGTCCATAAATGCACCCGGGTCACCCTCGTCTGCATTACATGCAACATACTTCTGCTCACCCTCAGCCTTCGCTGTGAAATCCCACTTCATACCTGTCGGGAAGCCACCGCCGCCACGACCTCTTAAGCCTGATGCTTTAATGGTTTCAACTACCTGCTCGGGTGTCATTTCTGTCAAAACTTTACCAAGTGCCTTATATCCGTCAAATGCGATATACTCATCAATATTTTCAGGATCTATAACACCGCAGTTGCGAAGCGCAACTCTCTTTTGCTTTTTGTAGAAATCAACCTCGTTAAGACTCTTGATATTATCTTCTTCAATTGTTTCATCATATAAAAGTCTTTTTACAATTCTACCCTTTAAAAGATGCTCTTCAACGATTTCCGCAACATCGTCAACCTTAACCTTGCTGTAAAAAGCACCCTCAGGATAAACTATCATAATAGGACCAAGTGCACAAAGACCAAAACAACCTGTCTTTACAACCTTTATTTCTTTGTCAAGACCCTTGTCCTTAAGCTGCTTTTCCATTTCCTCGATAATCTGCTCGCTTCGGGAGGAGGTACAGCCTGTACCGCCACAGACGAGAACATGACCTCTGGCTATATCCATTTTATATCATTCCTTTCTAAAATCAGCTGTTTGCACCTACTGTATATTCGGCAACTACATTTCCGTTAACTATATGCTCTGCAACAACTCTTGCCGCCTTTTCGGGAGTCATAAGCACATAGGTAACCTTTTCTTTCCCTGGCTGATAAACCTCAACGATAGGCTCAAGTCTGCACATTCCGATACAACCGGTCTGCGCTACAGTAACATCTGAAAGCGATCTCTTTGCCGCTTCTTCCATAAAAGCGTTCATAACAGGTCTTGCGCCTGCCGCAATTCCGCAGGTTGCCATACCAACAACGATACGGGTTCCTTCTTCATCTTCTTTTCTTAAAGTAACCTTATCAAGCATCTGCTTTCTGATTGCTTCAAGTTCTGCTAAACTCTTCATTTTATTCTCCTTTCGAAAGGACTTTGATGCCCTTTTCATTTTCATTCAAAAACTCTTTAAGCCAAAGTAAAACCTCAGGCTCTGTAAGTGATACTCCGCCAAGTATCTCTTTAATTTCTCTCGTATCAAGGCTGAATTCTCTGCCATCTACAGAATGGCTGTAAATAAAATCAACATCAGTATATGAGGTTATTATACCGAGCATAGTTTCTGCCATATCACCAAGCGGTTGTCTGTCTATGTGAGATAAACCGAAAGTTGCCGTTATTTCCGTTCCGACACCCTGGCTTGAAGAAATCTCAATCCCGCCGCCCGTCTTTTCAGCCGCAAGCTTTAAAAGCGGAATGCCCAACCCCACCTTGCGGGTCGTGCGGCTTGTAGTAAACGGATCTATGACATTTTTAAGAAACTCCTCACTCATCCCTTTGCCGTTATCCTTGATAGTAAATTTTAAAATATCATTATCTGCATCCTCTGAAATGGTAAGTTCAACAAGCGTTGCCTCTGCCACCACCGAATTCTGCATAATGTCTAAAATATGCAAAGAAATTTCTTTCATATCAGTACTTTGCGAGAATATCCTCTATATCATCAACGGTAAGGCTTCCGTATACATCGTCATTGATTGTCATTACGGGAGCAAGACCACAAGCACCTATACAACGGGTTGCATCAATTGAAAATTTACCGTCGGGAGTACACTCGCCAACATCAATTTTGAGTATCTGCTTAACCTTCTCAAGTATGTCGCCCGAACCCTTTACATAACAGGCTGTACCAAGACATACACCTATCTGATACTTGCCCTTTGGATTAAGCGAAAACTGTGCATAGAATGTAACTATGCCGTAAATCTCTGCAAGAGGAACATTAAGTCCTTCTGCAATCATCTCCTGAACTTCAATCGGCAGATAGCCATAAATATTCTGAGCCTCATGAAGAACCGGAATTGCCGCACCCTTCATATCCTTGTGAGCCTCAATTACAGCTTTAAGCGCCGCCTCCTGTTCAGGTGTTCCGCTGAAGGGAATTGTGTTTTGACTCATTTTTTCAAACCTCCTAAATTTACTTGTAAACATATCACGCTGCCTACAATTATATCATACTTTTTATAAAAAGACTACAAGTTTTTTATTTTTTACGCCAGCATTTTAGATAAAAATTGACATATTTTTTTGTTTGAAATGTCTAAGGTAAAATTTCTCTCGGAAATATCCCCCAAATAATGAGCATCCGAGTTAGAAATTACCATAAAATCGGCATATTTATCCTGCAGTTTTTCTCTGTTTTTGGGAGTGATTTCAACCGCACTGATTTTCAGGTCGGGCGGAATAAATCCTAAGTTTGAAAGTATACTGTAACTGGTTCTGTCTATATGAGCAGGAATTGCCACCCCACCCATCTTTTGCACCGTGTTTACAACTTCGTAAATATCAAGTCCCGTCGCAGTAACCAAAAGCCGCTCCTCTTCACCGATTATTTCGTCATATTCATTCATCAGATATTGGTTGCCGAATATTTCTGCACGATTTTTCAAATAATTACTTTTCTCAATGAGAATACGCTCCATTTCCTCCGCCGCAGAAAGCTCAGGGAAAAGCGTCAACATATGTACCTCTTCGCTTGTTTCAATCTCCATTGCGGGTATAACCAAAAGCTTATCCTCTGCCGCCCGCATAACGCTTTTAACATTTTGGCATGTGTTGTGGTCGGCAACCGCAATCACATCAAGTCCCTTTAAAAGTGCCATATTTACGATATTATTCGGCGTCATATCCGCATCGCCGCAAGGCGAGAGCGCCGAATGTATATGTAAATCATAATACATCTTCATAACTATACACCAAGCCTTGCCAGAATTTTGGCAACCTCATAGGCAGACTTATCGCAAGTCAAAACAGGAATGCCCTCTGCATCCGCTTTTTCGGCAGTGTTTTCGTCGGGAACAAAGCCGCCAGGGATTATTATACATCCCGCATCTGCAAGAGTTGCAACCGCCACAATGTTTATGTTGGTCTGGATTGTTATCCACGCATATCCCTCATCAACCTTTGACATAGCAAGACTTAAAAGGTCGCCTATATAGCAACCCTTAATTTCGTTATCCTTTCCGCTTTCTCCGGCAGAAATTTTTGCACAAAGCATTTCTGTAATCTCTGATACCTTCATAATTTCACTCACCTTTATTTATCAGTTTGTCATACTGCTCACGAAGCTTGAATATACAATCATTTTCGCTCGCATGGCCTCTTACTATATCTTCAGCCAAGGTCCGGCATCCCGGCGAACCGCAAGAACCGCAATCAAGTCCCGGCAATCTTTCTGTAATTTCTTCTATCTCCACTGCCATCTTCATAGCAACAGAAATATCATTTGAAAGCTTTGTAATCTCACGATACACAGGTGCACCGTCCCAGAGTCTGTCTATCCCGGCATCAATTTTTTCGGTTTCTTTTTCCATATTTGAGCATATTCTTTCAATCCTTGCTCTTGCCACAAAACTGTTTTCAGCAGCCAAGGGTCCGCCTACACAGCCACCGGGGCACGCCAGCGCCTCAACATAGTCAACGCCCGTAAGCTTATCGTCTTCAATATCCTCAAATAACTTAATTACATTATGTATTCCGTCAACCGCCACAATCCTGGGCGCTTTTGAAGCCCTTGCTTCGCCTCCGCTTTTTGCCCAGAGCGTACCGACGCTTCCTGCCTTGCTCAGCTTTTGCACCTCGTCAAGCGTGCTGATATTCTGCGCAAGCTTTAAATATACATCCTTTATTGAGATTACGCCGTCAACATTTGAATTTCTTACCATTCGGGTATCTCTTATTGCCGTTGCCTTCGCTGCACACGGACTTATAAAAAATATACCGATTTCGCTTTCCGAAAGTCCTGTCTTTTCAGTCGCCTCTTTTCTTGCCGCCTTTGCAGACAGCTCCATCGGCGACCTTAACGGAATAATATTTTGTATAAGACTCGGAAAACGCACCGCAATAAGTCTGCATACTGCGGGGCAGGCAGACGATATAACAGGCTTTATAAGCTCACCGCCATCAAGTAACTCGCGGGTTTTTGCGCTTATTTCCTGAGCGCCTCTTGCCACCTCATAAACATCATCAAACCCAATCTTTAAAAGGGCTGTCAATATCAAATTAGGGTCTTCAGCTTTAGAGAACTGTCCGAAAAAAGCGGGTGCAACAAGCGCAATATTATATTTATATTCATTGAGCGTTTCTAATTTTTCGGTAATCGCTTTTTTAGCGTGATAAGGGCATACCCGTATACATTCACCGCAATCTATACAACGCTCTTTAAGAATTTTTGCTTTTCCTTTTTGTATTCGTATCGCTTGAGTCGGGCATTGCTTTAAACAGTTGGTACATCCTTTGCAAAGCTCCGTGTCAAGCGTTACCGAATGCCAATATAATCCACTTTCCAAAAAGCATGCCTCCCTTCCTATACATTAAATTCTAAATCAATAGTCGTTCCTTCTCCTACTATAGTGTCAATCTCCATTTTGTCAGAGTTTGTCTTGATATTCGGAAGCCCCATTCCCGCTCCGAACCCAAGTTCACGGATTTCGTGAGTTGCAGTAGAAAAACCCTCCTGCATTGCCTTTTCGATATCGGGAATTCCCGGTCCCTTATCCGAAAAAACTATATGTATTTTCTCAGGGCTTATCTCCACATCAATAAAACCGCCGTCTGCGTGAATAACCATATTTATTTCTGCCTCATACATAGCAATTGCCACACGGCGAATAATATCCTGAGGAAGCCCTAACTGTTTTAAATACTTTTTCACTTTAGACGAATTGGCCCCCGCTAAAGTAAAGTCGTTGCCGTCAACTGTATATCTTTGTTTCAGTATGTTATCCAAGCTTAACCCCTGCCTTTCTGCCACACAATCCGTTTGAATATAGCAGTCCGCAGGATATAAACATAGGAAGCTCGGTAGTAAGAAGAACCATTCCTCTTGAATTTGCAAAATCAATTATTTCCTGATTCGGCACCTTTCCTCTTACAAACACAATTGCCTCAATATCCATCATTTCGGCAGTTCTGAGCACCTGAAGATTCTGAAGTCCTGTAAGAAGCAGAGCCTTTTCCTTAACAAACGCCAGAACATCACTCATAAGGTCACTTCCGCACGCCTCCTTAACCTCCATATCAAGAAATTCTTCACCTGCATAGACTTTCGCATCCAAAAGTTCCTTTACCTGAGAAATCTTCATTTGTAATCACCTCATACAACATTTTATGCTTTCAGCATATCATACAAAACACTTTTTTGCAATACAAAAAATTTTAGTTAATTTTGTACACAATGTATGCCTGCATTTGTCTAATTACCTTGACATAAATGCATATATATTATAAAATATAGGAAACTTAAAATTTCAAGGAGCAGATAAAAATGCGTATTCTTATGACTACAATGAAGCTTGATATAGGCGGTGCAGAAACTCATATAATTGAGCTTTCAAAGGCGCTTGCCCGTCGTGGCATTGAGGTAACTGTTGCCTCAAACGGCGGAGCTTACGAAAAGGAGCTTGAAGAGGCGGGAATTGAGCATATCAAAATTCCCTTTCACAGCAAAAACCCCAAATGTATGTATACTGCATACAAGCAGTTAAAGGCGCTTATCTTCAAAAAGCGCTTTGATGTTGTGCACGCTCACGCAAGAATTCCTGCATTTTTGTGTTCTCTTTTAAGGTCACGCTATCACTTCAGATTTGTAACTACGGCACATTGGGTTTTTTCGACCAAATTTCCGTATAATCTTTTAACTCGTTGGGGACAGCGTTCTTTGGCGGTCAGCGATGACATAAAGGATTATCTTGTTGAGAACTATGGTATAGCTCCCGACACAATCCGTGTTACAATCAACGGTATTGACCTTGATAAATTCTCAAAGGATACCGACTACTCTGAAATCGCCGAAGAATTTAATCTTTCGCCCGACAAAACACGAATCGTGTATATAAGCCGAATGGACGAAAGCCGCAGTCTTGCCGCACACAAGCTGATTGAGGCAGCAGAGGAGCTTGACCAAAAAATCGAAAACCTCGAAATCGTCGTTGTCGGCGGCGGTGATGATTTTGCAAATGTAAAGGCAAAGGCAGACGCTGTCAACGAAGCTTTAAAAAAGCGTCTTATCATTATGACAGACAGCAGAACCGATATAAACAAATTTACGGCATCGGCTGACCTTTTTATTGGTGTAAGCCGTGCCGCACTTGAGGCTATGGCGTGCGAAAAGCCGTCTATCATTGCGGGCAACGAGGGATACATCGGTATATTCGACAAGGATAAGCTCTCTGTATCTATTGACACAAATTTCTGTTGCCGAGGATGCGGTGAAACCACAACCGAAATATTAAAACAGGATATTCTGACAGTTTTAAGCGCTTCAAAAGAAAGGCGTGCAGAGCTTGGCGCTTATTCAAGAGAAACCGTCAAAAACTATTATTCAATCGATACTATGGCAGACGATGCCGTAAAAATGTATATCTCGGTTATCAAAAACAGCGCCATAAACGAAGTATCTATGGAGGAATTTGAAAATATCGGGGATTACCTTATCGCAAACCCCTTAAGAGATAAAGGGACAAGCTCTGATGTAATTCTGTCGGGATATTACGGCTTTTCAAACAGTGGCGACGACTCCATTTTATATGCAATTATAAAAGAGCTTAAAGAAAACCGCCCCGATATAAAAATCGTTGTTCTTTCAAATTCGCCAAAAGTTACTGCGGGTGATTACGGCGTTAAGGCAATCCACCGCCTTAATTTTATAAACATATTAAGGTATATGCGAAAGACAAAGCTTTTAATCAGCGGCGGCGGAAGTCTTATTCAGGATGTAACATCAAACAAATCTCTTATCTATTACTTAAGCATAATAAAAATGGCAACAAAGCTCTCTAAAAAGGTTATGCTTTATTCAAACGGCATCGGCCCTGTAAATAACCCTTTAAATCAGCAAAAGGTAAGAGAAACCCTTAACAGCGTTGATTTAATTACTTTAAGAGATCCGCAATCTCTTGAAGAGCTTAAACGCTTTGGCGTAGATACCCCTGAAATAATTGTAACTGCTGACCCCGCATTTAATCTTTTTGCGGCAGACAACGCAGAGGTGAACGAAATTCTAAGCCGTGCGGGACTTTCAGAAAATTCAAAATATTGCGTATGTGCAATCCGTCCCTGGAAGACTATGAGCCGTGACTTTTACTCAGAACTTAAAGCGGTAGCAAATTACTCGCAGGAAAAGTATGGTATCCGCATAGTATTTTTGATTATGCAACCTGCAAGCGACACCATTATAAGCCGTAACGCAAAGGCTGCGGTTGAAAATTCTTACATCATAGAAGATAATCTTACTCCCTCGCAGATGCTCGGCGTTGTGAATAACGCTGAATTTGTCTTAGGTATGAGGCTTCACACCCTTATCTATGCCGCAAAATGCGGAACGCCCGTCATCGGAATTGTGTACGATCCAAAAGTCAAGGGAATTATGGATTATATGGGACAGCGCTTTCAGGTAGGAGTTGAATGCTTAAATCCTGAAACCGTTTGCCGTTATGTAGACGAAATAATGTCAAACCGTGACGATATTTCGCTTTCGCTTAAAGAACTTTCAGAGGTATCCTCTGAAAAGGCAACCGAAACGGCTCGTCTTGCGATAAAGCTTGCCTTTGATGAAGAATAATTTTTTCCCATTTAAAATATATTGAATATGGATTAAAATTTATTTACATCTATTGATTTTTACTTGAAATTATGAGATAATACAAGCTGTGTATTTTTTTAGTAGGAGTGTTATAAGTGTCCGATACAATTAAAAGATTTTTAATAACCTTTGCAATCACTTTTGGTGTTATTGTATTGTTGTTTTCAATCACTATGTTTTGTGTAAGCGGCTACGGCAGAGTATATCCAAACACATTCGTAGAGGATTTCAACCTTGGAGGAACGCCCATAAATCAAGTCAGCAAGATCATACAGACAAGATATGACAATGCAGATTTAGTCGGCAAGTCTGTTTCTGTTACCTGCAAGGGCGAAAAGGTTTTGATAGAAACCGATGCAATCGGTGCAAATTTTGATAATGCAGCTTTAACTGACGCTGTAATAAACAGCGGCAAAAAAGGGAATGCCTTTTCAAACACCTTTTCTTTTTTAAAGAGCTTGTTTACAACAACAAGAATAGCTCCCGTTGTTGTTTATGACCGCGAAGCAGTTGCAGAAGTTTTTGATACCATCACCAAAGAATACGAGATTGAACCTATTCCTACCTCATTTAAGGTTGAAGATGGCACGCTTACAATCTACGGCCCGCAGAACGGAATAAAAGCAGACCGAAATCTCGCTTTTGAAGATTTTGAAAGAAATCTCTACTCCAAAACTTTTGGTACAGTAAAGCTTTCACCCGGCAGTGTTGCTCCGGACGATGTTAATATTGACGAGGCACTTGCCTTTCTTACTGCAGATATGCAGGAATCATATTACGAAAAGGTTGACGGCAAAGTAGTTGTCCGTGAGGGAAGATATAAGTGTGACATTTCAAAATCTGAACTTGAGGATGCTTTAAACAGCTTATCACCAACCCATAATATTGTGGTAATAAATGTTCCTACAACTGCTCCCGTCAGCACAACTGAAGAGCTTACACAAAATCTTTATAAGGACATTTTAGGTCAGTATTCTTCAAATTACGCATCAAGTACAGCGGCACGAGCAAACAATGTTCGTCTTGCCACAAAAAGAGTTGACGGAACAGAACTTATGCCCGGCGAGGAATTTTCTTATGACAAGACAATTCTGCCGAGAACTCCGCAAAACGGCTATATGTCTGCACCTGTTTATGTTGGCAACAAGGTAGAAAGCGGACTTGGCGGCGGTATTTGTCAGCCGTCATCGACACTTTATGCCGCAGCTCTTTATGCAAACCTTGAAATAGTTGAACGACACAATCATTCGCTTCCCGTAAGCTATTTACCCGCAGGTCTTGATGCAACAATAGCTGAAGGATACCTTGATTTGAAAATCAGGAATAATACAGAATTCCCGGTTAAGATTTCTGCATCTTCCGATAGCGGAATTGTAAAATTTACCATATATGGCTTTAACAAGGATAACATCAGCGTTGATGTTCAAAGAAGCTTCAGCAACGGTATTTACTATGTAACAAGAGTTGTAAAGCAGGATGGCACCGAAATCAAACGAGAAGCTATGACCACAAGCCGTTACGGCGTAAAGGAAGAGGACGAAAAACCTGAGGAGGAAACTCCCGAAGCGACAGAGGAAACACCTGAAACTGAGGCTCCTTCGGAAAATCCTGACGGACAAACCCCCGACGAAAGCACAGAGGAACAACCGGCTGCAGAAACTCCTAAAGAGCAAGAACCTGAACCTTCTGAGGAAACTACCCCTGCTCTTCCACCGCAACCCTCTGAAGAAGATATTGTAGTTCCCGCACCGACACCTGAACCACCCACAATAAATACTGCGGACTTTTTATAGGAGGGCTGATATGAGAAAAATTTCTCCTCGCACACTTGTAAGCATTGCAGTTTCTGCAGCGATAGGATTTATCCTTATGCTTTTTGATTTCAGTCTGCCAATTGCACCAAGTTTTGTAAAACTTGATTTATCCGATGTGCCTGCGCTTATTATAACATTCAGCATCGGGCCTCTTGCGGGCGTTATAACCGAACTTTTGAAAAATCTGCTCCATCTTTTTACTACCTCAAGTATGGGGGTTGGAGAACTTTCAAACTTTATTCTCGGTTGCTTCTTAGTTGTTCCTGCAGGTCTTATATACAGACGCAACAAAACCCGCAAAACCGCATTGATTGCTATGCTTGCGGGAACGCTCTGTATGGCACTTGGCGGAATACTTACAAATTTGTTTATTATGTTCCCTTTCTACACAAAGGTAACCGGAATACCAATGGAAGCAATAATTGATATGTGCCGAAAAATACTACCCTTTGTGGATAACGAGATAAAGGTTATTTTACTTAGCGTAACACCTTTCAATCTTTTAAAGGGCGTTCTTATTTCGATAGTCACATATATTTTATATAAGCGACTGACACCAATAATTAAAGGAAGATAAAAAAATCGGGTTGGCATTTGCCAACCCGATTTTTATTACTTTGCATATTCGATTGCACGAAGCTCACGGATAACATTAACCTTAATCTGTCCGGGATATTCCATCTCGTCCTCAATTCTCTTAACGATATCCTTTGCCATCAAGATTGTTTCATCGTCATTAACCGCATCAGATTTAACCATAATTCTGACTTCACGGCCTGCCTGAATTGCAAATGAACGCTCAACACCCTTGAATGAATTTGCGATTGCTTCAAGATTTTCAAGTCTTTTGATGTATGACTCAAGGTTCTCTCTGCGTGCGCCCGGTCTTGCAGCTGAAATTCCGTCAGCCGCCTGAACAAGACAAGCCTCGATAGTCTTTGCCTCAATGTCACCGTGGTGCGCCATAATAGCGTGAATAACCTTGTCGTTCTCTTTATACTTTTTAGCGATATCTCCGCCGATATTGATGTGCGAGCCCTCAACCTCGTGGTCGATTGCCTTACCTATATCGTGGAGCAGACCCGCACGCTTTGCAAGTGTAACATCTGCGCCAAGCTCTCCCGCCATAAGACCTGCAATGTGGGATACTTCGATAGAATGCTGAAGTACATTCTGTCCGTAGCTTGTTCTGTATTTAAGTCTGCCAAGCAACTTAACAATTTCAGGATGAAGCCCGTGAACATGAGTTTCAAATGTTGCTCTTTCACCCTCCTGCTTGATAACAGTGTCAACCTCTTTGGTAGACTTTTCAACCATTTCTTCAATTCTGCCGGGATGTATTCTTCCGTCGGTTATAAGCTTTTCAAGCGACCTGCGGGCAATCTCACGGCGAACCGGATCAAAACCTGATAAAATAACTGCTTCAGGAGTATCATCAATAATCAAATCAACACCTGTAAGTGTTTCGATTGTACGGATATTTCTACCCTCACGACCGATAATTCTTCCCTTCATTTCATCATTGGGAAGGTTAACAACCGATACTGTAGTTTCGGTAACATGGTCTGCCGCGCAACGCTGAATTGCGCCTGTAATAATGTTGCGAGCCTTTGTTTCCGCTTCTTCTTTAGCTTGCTCCTCAATGCTCTTTATAAGCATTGCCTTTTCGTGAGTCATACTCTCTTCAACCTGTTTCAAGAGCATTTCCTTTGCCTGCTCTGCCGAAAAGTTAGCAATCTTTTCAAGCTGACCCATCTGGAGTCTTTTAACTCTGTCAACCTCTTCCTGAAGTGCTTCAACCTCAGCCATCTTCTGCTGAATTTGTTCCTCACGAGCCTCTATCTGCTCGGTCTTTTTGTCTATTGTATCTTCCTTTTGCTGTACTCGTCTTTCCTGTCTTTGAATATCATTTCTTCTCTCTTTGATTTCCTTGTCAAGCTCGTTTCTGAGCTTATGTATTTCTTCTTTTGCTTCGATTAAACGTTCTTTTTTAACACGCTCTGCTTCTTTTTCAGAACGCGCTGATGCTTCGTTCAAAATGCGTTTTGCTTCTTCTTCTGCACTTCCAATCTTAAGTTCCGCAAACTTTTTTCTGTATGAATATCCATATTTAAACGCCAGAAACATTCCAACGATTGCGACTACAACCAAAACTGCAACTATAATTATTGTTTGTATGCCTATTTTAAGCCACCTCCTGTAAAATATTTGTGTATTACACATCGTAAAATCAAAGAAATTAAAGATTATTGTATAGCAATCGGTAAAGGGAAATTCCCCTTATACTTATACTCTTTAATTTTACATTTTTTCAATGCAAAAGTCAAGTTATTTTTATGTTACAGAAAGAAAAAAGATTCCCCTTACCAGGGAATCCTTGTAAAAATTTATTATTCGTTTCGGGTTTTAATCTTTCTTTGATTTGATAGTTTTTAGTGATGCTATTAGCATTCTGCGAATTGAACCGCATTCACTTTGCATTTTCCTATATTTTTCTTCTTCAATACAATTTGTTTCAAATAATAATTCTAACCAATACTCTGTTTCATAGCATTCCTTTTGGGATATTTCAAGTTTGGAAATAAAATCATTCGCACTTTGTGCATATTGTGCCTCGTGTAAATTTGCACCTATTGATGTGCCCGAACGCAACAATTGATTTGCCAAAACAGTTTCCTTATGATTTGCTTTAATTTCTCTGCAAAGAAAAACAATATCTTTTGCAAAATTCTTTGCTTTATCTCTTAAAACACTATCTGACAATATTAACACCTCTTGATTATTATACTATGAATATTTAAAGTGATATTCTGTACTTCGTACAGAGTGATATTTTTGCAAAAGCAAAAGTTTTATTAAAGCCTGCGGCTTTAGTGATATTTTATTCGCCCTTAAACTGCCAAAGGCAATACCACTCGCAAAGCGAATATCACTGCGCAGCAATATCACTCGCCGTGTCGGCGAATAAAACTAACGGAGTGTCCAAAGGACACTCCGTTTAACCCGGGGGCCACTGAAGATTTCTGCCTGCAAGCAGATGAAAATGTATGTGGTTAACCGTCTGACCGCCGTCTTTTCCGCAGTTATTAACAATGCGGTAACCATTTTCGGCAAAGCCTTTTTCCTTTGCGATTTTTGCCGCCGCTGCGAAAATTGCACCTACAACTGCCGCATTTTCATCATTTAATTCATTGGCTGAGGAAATATGCACCTTGGGTACGATGATTATATGAGTCGGTGCTTGTGGTTCAATATCATTAAACGCATAAACCAAATCATCCTCATAAACCTTGGTTGACGGAATTTCGCCATTTATAATCTTACAGAATAAGCAATCCATTTTTATCACCTAACCCTTAATCGACTTAAAGATTTCAGCAGCTTTTTCCATAGCCTCTTTTGCTTTCGAGGGGTCTTTGCCGCCCGCCTGTGCAGATTCGGGCTTACCGCCGCCTCCGCCGCCCATAAGCTTTGCAAGCTCGGATACGATTTTACCCGCATGTGCGCCGTTTGCAACAGCATCTTTGGTTGCCATTGCGATAAGATTTACCTTTTCGCCCGCAACAGATGCCAGAACTATCAAGGCGTTTTCGCACTTCTGCTTTAAGTTGTCGCCAACCTCACGAAGTGTATTCATATCCATATTCTCGGGCATAAGCTGTGCCACAAAGGATATTCCGTCAATATCAACAGCGCTGTCTAAAACATCGCCTGCCGCACTTGATGCCATTTTGCTCTTCATACTGTCAATTTCGCGATTTGCTTCTTTAAGCTCGTCAATGAGTGACTGTGCCTTTTGAGCAATACCCGACGGATTTGATTTTAAAACAGCCGCTGTATCATTTATAAGCGCTTCCTTTTCATCAAGCAGATTAAGTACGCCAAGTCCTGTTACCGCTTCAATTCTGCGAACACCTGCGGCTACACCGCTTTCTGAAAGTATCTTGAAAAGTCCAAGCTTTCCAGTGGAGTTTGCATGAGTACCTCCGCAAAGCTCTAAGCTGTAATCACCCATTTTAACTACCCTTACTGTTTCGCCGTACTTTTCGCTAAAGAGTGCGGTTGCTCCCATCTCTTTTGCCTCTTTAAGACTCTTTTCGGAGCAATCTATCTTAATATCTTCAAGAATTTTCTTGTTAATCTCTTTTTCTGCCGCAGCTAATTCTTCCTTAGTCATTGCCGCAAAATGAGAAAAGTCAAATCTCATTCTGTTTTCATCAACATATGAGCCCGCCTGCGCAACATGATTGCCTAAAACATTCTTAAGTGCCGCCTGAAGAAGATGCGCAGCAGAGTGATTTCTTCTTATTGCATCTCTTCTTTCGTTGTCAATTAAAGCTTTTACCTTATCTGATGCCTTTACCGTTCCGCTTACCACCTCAACTGTGTGGAGGAACTTGCCGTTTCTCTTTTTGGTATCGACTACCTTCAGAACGCCGTTTTGTGCAGTAATTGTACCGCAGTCACCTACCTGACCGCCGCTTTCTGCATAGAATGGGGTTCTGTCAAGCACAACTGTCGCAGTATTGCCTGCAGAAATTTCGTCCACTCTCTGTCCGTCAAGACCAATTCCTAAAATCTGTGCATCAAGCTCTGTATTTTCGTAGCCGTCAAATATGGTAGCGCTTTCAATACTTGCAAAGATGTCCTCTTTCCAAGCTTCACCCTCCATATCGCCTCTTGCAGCTCTTGCACGATCTCTCTGCTCGTTCATATATTTTTCAAAGCCTTGAACATCAACAGTTAAGTTGCTCTCTGCAATGATTTCCTTTGTCAAATCAATAGGGAAGCCGTAAGTATCATAAAGCTTGAACGCATTTTCGCCCGAAAGTTCGGTCTTGCCCTCTGCTTTTAAGTCACTTACATAATCGTTAAGTATCGCAATACCCTGGTCGATAGTTTCACCAAAACGCTCTTCCTCAGTTTTGATAACCTTTTCGATATACTCAAAGTTAGTTACAAGCTCAGGATATGCAGTCTTTGACTCTTGTGCAACAACTGCGGCAAGCTTATAGAGGAACGCCTCTTTAAGACCAAGCAATCTGCCGTGTCTTGCGGCACGCCTTAAAAGTCTGCGGAGAACATAGGCTCTGCCCTCATTTGACGGAAGAACGCCGTCCGATACCATAAATACAGTGCTTCTTATATGGTCGGTGATTACACGAAGTGATATATCGCTATTCTTTGCCTTGCCGTATGCAACACCCGTCATACTTGCGGCAGTATCAAGAATTTTGCGAATAGTGTCAACCTCAAAAATAGAGGTAACACCCTGCATAATACAAGCGATACGCTCAAGTCCCATACCTGTATCGATGTTTGGGTGTGCAAGTCTGTTATAGTTGCCCGCCTCGTCTTTGTCAAACTGGGTAAATACAAGGTTCCAGAATTCAACATATCTGTCGCAATCACAACCTACTGCACAATTGGGGTTATCACAGCCGTACTCCTCGCCTCTGTCAAAATAGATTTCGGAACAAGGACCGCAAGGACCTGTGCCGATTTCCCAGAAATTATCCTCTTTGCCGAGGTATACTATTCTTTCTTTTTTAACTCCGACCTTTTCGGTCCAGATTTTAACCGCTTCTTCATCCTCTTCGTAAACACTTACCCAGAGTCTGTCTTCGGGAATTTCCAAAACTTTGGTTATAAATTCCCAAGCCCATGCGGTAGCCTCATTCTTAAAGTAATCACCGAATGAGAAGTTGCCAAGCATTTCAAAGAATGTGCCGTGACGAGAGGTCAGACCTACGCATTCGATATCAGGGGTTCTGATACACTTCTGGCAAGTAGTAACCCTCTTTGACGGAGGAACTTCCTTTCCTGTAAAATAAGGCTTAAGCGGTGCCATACCCGCATTTATAAGCAAAAGGCTGGCGTCGCCCTGAGGCACCAGCGGAAATGAGGGCATTCTTAAATGCCCTTTGCTTTCAAAGAAAGATAAATATCTTTCGCGTATTTCGTTTAATCCCAACTTTTCCATTGTGGTTCATGCCTTTCTGTCTGTAAAATTGCATTTAAGGGCTCAGACCCGCCCATACTCATTCTTGTTATTATACCAATTCTGACCTTTTTCGTCAAGACCTTACTCTCCAATCAGGCCAATCAAAAATTCATATATTTTGTCTGCATTCTTTTTAAGTATCTTTGCAGCCTTTTCCGATTGTGCCCTGCCCCCTGCGTGAATTTTAAGCTCAAGCATCGGCATATTTGCATCAAGCATATTAAGTGATGCCATATACTGATGGGTTGCAATGGGCAAAACCTCTGTCGTTACGGAATTAGGATTTATCTGCTCCTCAAACTTTCGTTCAGAGATAGTTTTGTCAATCCAGTTGCGGATACTCTTTGGCACTCTCTCAAAGAAAAACGAGTTTGTTTCCTTTCCTTTTTCGGTAAGAGAAAATGCACGCTCATCCCTGTAAAACAAACTTTCTGCAAAGCCGTCGCCTATAAGCTCATTGAGCATAATCGACAAGTCAAAATAATTCATAACCTGCTTTTTCTCAAAGGTCAATACATCGCAAAGCACAGGCATCGTCATAGGCTCAACATTTTTACAGAGGGTATAGAGAATAGCAAACTTCATCTCATCTCTTTCTAAAAACATAGGCTTCTCCTTTATTTTTTATACTCGGTATACGGCTTTTTGTGTTTAAAATAAACTCCAAGCACTCCCGTGCCGATATGCGAGGTTATAACAGGTCCTACATCAACATATTTATATTCCTTGATTTTCATCCGTTCGCCAATCAGTTCCTTTAATATTTCAACCTTGTCGGGTGCGTTTGCCGAGAGAATATAAAGCTCATTTTCTTGCGGCTCATCCATACGCTCTTCTATATAATCAACAAGAGTTGAAATTGCCTTTTTAAGTCCTCTTACCTTGGAAACAGCCTCTACCATTCCGTCATTTAAGGTAAGTATCGGCTTTATGTCAAGCACCTGACTTACAACCATTGCGGTTGTCTTAATTCTGCCGCCCTTTTTAAGCATTGTAAGGTCATCTACCAGAAAGTATGCCGAATCTCTTTTGTATACGCCCTTTACATAATCAATAATTTCCTGCTTTGTCTTGCCGTCTTTTGCCATTTGTGCGGCATCGATAACCGCCTTTCCTATGGTATAGGAAAGCATAGTCGAATCTATGACCGTAATATCAAAGCCCTCGTCATTAAGCTCGTTTGCAACTATGTTGGCAGTATTGTTTGCCCCGCTGCACGCCGCAGAAATCGTGATATGAATTATTGTATTTTCCTTGCCGAGCTTTCTGTATCTTTCTTCGATATCTGCCGGGCTCATCTGATTTGTCTTTGGGGCCTCTATACAATTGTCTACGATTTCGTAAAAATCCCGCGGATTTAAATTGATGTCGGCTGTAATCTGTCTGCCGTCAACAACAATACCAAACGGCATCACCTCTATATCAAGAGCTTCTGCCTGCTTTTTAGTTATATCTGCCGCCATATCCGCCATTATCTTAATCATTTAAAAAGCCCTCTTTCTCTAAATTTTGGAAGTCAAACTGCCTTAAAACCTCATACGCTATTATCGCCACAGAATTCGAAAGATTAAGCGAGCGCTTATTCTCTTTCATTGGTATTCGGATGCAGTCCTTATAATTTTCTTTAAGCAAATCCTCGGGAAGTCCCTTTGTTTCCTTGCCGAAAACAAGGAATATATCGCCGTCTGTTTCTTTATAATCGGCATCGCTGTGTGTTTTTTGCGCCTTTGTAGAGCAGTAATAAAATTTACTTTCGGGATATTTATCTTTTACCTCTTTAAAAGAGTTATATTCATAAATTTCAAGCTCGTCCCAATAATCAAGTCCTGCACGCTTTACCTGCTTGTCGCTTATATCAAAACCAAGCGGATGAACCAGATGAAGTGCCGCGCCGATTACCGAACAGGTTCTTGATATGTTGCCTGTGTTTGATGGGATTTCAGGCTCTACCAATACTATGTGAAGCTTCAATTTTTATTCCTCCAAGCCACCTAAGCTATTCACTATCCATTATATAACAATAGTCAATAAATTTCAAGAGCATTTATGTTTTTATTGACATTTTTAAGACAATATGCTAAAATGAGTTCATTAAAATGAACTTAATGAATAGTGAAAAATGAATAAGGAAGAATGAAGAATTAAGGAACAAATGCTCCGCATTTGAATTAAAAGAAAATTGCTTTGCGATTTTCAACCACAATTATTAATCATTCATTATTAATTATTCATTTAAAATATGGTGATATTTTTCTGTCACCTAATCATAAAATTTAATAATATGAAGGGGAGCTTGTGTTACAGGCTGAGAGGGAATTTTAAATTCCGACCCTATAACCTGATATGGATAATGCCAGCGTAGGGATTCATAGTAAATGCGTTTTTTAGGCACATCCTTTTTCGGATGTGCTTTTTGATTGGAGGTTTTTATGAATATTAAAAAATTAACCGAATTTGCTATGACTATCGCACTTTCGGTAGTGCTTAGCTTTATAAAGGTGTGGGAGATGCCGCAGGGCGGCTCTGTTTCACTTGTGATGGTGCCGATTTTGATAATATCATTCCGCCGTGGAATTTCTTCGGGAATGATAGTCGGTGCAATCTACGGCATCTTATCCGCACTGCTCTCAGGCGTAATATATCATCCTTTGTCTTTGCTTCTTGACTATGTTATAGCTTTTTCGCTTGTAGGTCTTGCGGGACTTTTCAAAACCGATTTAAAGGGAATTATATCAGGATGCTTTGTCGGAGTTTTCGGCAGATTTTTAAGCTCATACTTAAGCGGTGCAATTTTGTTTGCAAGCTATGCACCCGAAGGACAAAGTCCCTGGATTTATTCACTTATTTATCAGGCAACATATCTTATACCCGAGCTTATTATTTCGGCTGTAGTTATTCTGCTTATCCGAAATAAGCTCTCATTTAAAAAATAGACTTGATTTCCTGCGCTGTATTATAAAAAAGATGATGGCAAAGCCATCATCTTTTTATATTCTGAATTTTCTGTCAAGCGAGCGATATCTTATCGCCTCTGCAATATGCTTTTTCTGTATTTTATCCGAGCCGTCAAGGTCTGCTATGGTTCTTGCAACTTTTAAAATTCGGTTGTGCGCTCTTGCACTTAAGCCAAGTGCCTCAAACGAACTTTTAAGAAGCGCGCTTCCCTCTTCATCAAGTGCACAAAATTCTTCTATCATACTTTCGGTAAGACAGCTGTTTGAATAAACACCCGTACCTTTATATCTGCTTAGCTGAAGTTCTCTTGCTTTGTCTACACGCTTTTTAATTTCGGCAGAGCTTTCGGATTCTCCCCTTTTTTCCAAATCCTCATATTCAACGGCAGGAACTTCAATATGTAAATCTATTCTGTCAAGAAGCGGTCCGCTTATCTTTGAAAGATATGTGCTTACTTTTTTAGGACCGCATATACACTCGTGCTTTCTATCCCCATAATATCCGCAAGGACAAGGGTTCATAGATGCTACAAGCATAACATTACAAGGGTAAGAAAAGCTTCCGCCCGCTCGGGTTATGGTAACTGTTCCGTCTTCAAGGGGTTGCCTCATAATTTCAAGAGCATCCTTACGAAATTCAGGCAGCTCATCTAAAAATAAAATTCCGTTATGCGAAAGGCTGACCTCACCCGGCTTTGGTATTCCGCTGCCGCCACCCGTTAGTCCTATTGCAGAAACTGTATGATGCGGATTTCTGAACGGTCTTGCCGCAACGATTGCCTTATCATTCGGGATTTTGCCCGCAATACTGTGAATTTTTGTAACCTCAAGCGCCTCATCAAAGGTCATAGCGGGAAGAATAGATGGAATTCTCTTTGCAAGCATAGTCTTACCCGAACCCGGAGGGCCAATCATCAGAATATTATGACCGCCCGCAGCGGCAATTTCAAGTGCTCTTTTTGCATGCTCTTGTCCTTTTACATCCTTAAAATCAGGAAGATTTTCAAGCTCCACCTTAAACATTGCATCTATATCTACAACTGTCGGGTTTATCTCTTCCTCGCCCGCAAATGCTCTTACAAGCTGACCTATATCCTTTATCCCATAAACCGAAAGTCCCTCAACAACCGCCGCTTCACGAGCATTTTGTTCAGGCAGAAACAGCTTTTTAATTCCGCTTTGATAAGCGGTAATCGCCATAGGAAGTGCACCTCTTACGCCTTTTAGCCCGCCGTCAAGCGATAGTTCGCCAAAGAAACAGCTTTCTGTCAAATCGGGGACTGAAACCTGCTCGCTGGCAGCAAGTATTCCAAAAGCTATGGCTAAATCAAGGGATGCTCCCTCTTTTTTTATATCGGCAGGGGCAAGATTTACTACAATTTTTTTGCCAGGGATATTAAACCCCGAATTTTTAATGGCAGAGCGAATACGCTCCTTTGACTCTTTGACGGCGGTATCGGGAAGCCCCACCACATCCCAGCTTGGAATGCCGTTTGATATATCAATCTCAACCCCTATGTTAAAACCGTCAATGCCTGTAATTCCCACACTGTTAATTTTTGTAATCATGGCTTTTACTCCTTTTTAAGCAGTTCAAGCTCCTGCTCGGTAAGCTCTCTTATTTCGCCCTCTGAAAGATTTTCGTCAAGCTCAAGACTGTTCATACTGATGCGTTTTAAATATGTCACTGTTTTGCCCGTCTTTTCAAACATCCGCTTGACCTGATGGAATTTACCCTCAGCAATTGTTACCTCTGCCGAAAAATCTTCCATTATTTTCAAGGTAGCGGGCTTTGCCACAAAATCCCCCAAATCCATACCCGCAGAAAATGCAGTTATGTCTGCCTCATCAAGCTTTTTGTCTACCTCTGCATAATATGTTTTGGGAATATGATTGTTGGGGCTTAAGAGCTTATGCGAAAGCTCACCGTCATTGGTAAGGATTAAAAGCCCAACCGTATCAATATCAAGTCTGCCTACAGGGAAAACATCAAAATGCTTATATTCCTCAGGCAGTAAATCAATAACTACCTTTTTGTGCTTATCCCATGTAGCTGAAACATAACCGCTTGGTTTATTAAGCATAAGGTAGATATATTTGCGGTATTTTAAAGGCTGACCGCAGGCAACTACATTTGCCGAATTTTCGTCAATCTTGGTTTCGGGGGTAGGCTTTAGAATACCCTCAACCAAAACCTCGCCCGAGCGAATAAGCTTTTTAACTTGTGTACGGCTTCCGACACCACAGGACACAAGATATTTATCAAGTCGCATTCTGCCACCACCTTTCATATATGAAGTGTTTTTTACATAGAATATAATAACTCATTTAATACGGAGGTTCGTTGTGTTATCCAAAGCCCGCCACAGAGCAGAAGCTTTTATTTTTGCCGTATCTGCAATTCTTATAGTTTCGGTTGTAGCTTTTTTAAGTCTTGACAACAGCATAAACCGCACAAATATAGAATACATATCCTCTTTTGGCTGGCAAGTCGAAGAAAAGCCCGTCGAAATATTTTATATGACCGTTCCTCAAAAAAATGATGCGGTTTTTTCTGCATACGGCAAAATAGTTAATCTTGAACTTGACCTTAACAACGCCCAAAAAGTCACAAGATATTCATATAAGGTGCTGAACCACAAAAAATCCGAAAGCGGTTTCATCCGCATAAATCTGTTTTTATCAAACGGAAAAATTTTATGGGGCGATGTTTCATCTCTGGCACCCGGCGGATTTATTCTGCCGATTAACGATATCTCCGATATGGTAAAATAAGGATTGGTACCTCCAATCCTTATCTTCTTAGTTTTTAAGACTGTGTATGGGCGCAGGAATTCTGCCGCCTCTGTTTATAAATTCTTCGCTTGAATACGGATGGACAGGCATTATCGGAGCAGAACCCAACAAACCACCGAATTCAACACTGTCGCCAACGCCCTTGTTTGCAGCAGGAATTATACGAACCGCAGTAGTTTTCTGGTTAATCATACCGATTGCCATCTCGTCTGCAATAATTGCAGAGATTGTAGATGCGCTTGTGTCGCCCGGAACGGCAATCATATCAAGACCTACCGAACATACGCAAGTCATTGCCTCTAATTTATCAAGGGTAAGTGCGCCGCACTCTGCCGCCGCAATCATTCCCGCATCCTCGCTGACAGGGATAAATGCACCCGACAAACCGCCTACATAACCCGATGCCATAACTCCGCCTTTTTTAACCGCATCGTTAAGCAGGGCAAGTGCCGCGGTCGTTCCGTGAGTTCCGCACTTTTCAAGTCCCATTTCTTCTAATATATAAGCAACACTGTCGCCAACCTCAGGAGTCGGTGCAAGTGATAAATCAACAATACCAAACGGAACATTAAGAAGTCTTGACGCTTCCTGCGCTACAAGCTGTCCCATTCTTGTAATCTTAAAAGCAGTTCTTTTTATTGTTTCAGCCACAACACCAAAGTCTTGTCCCTTGACTTGTGTCAGGGCGTGCTTTACAACACCGGGGCCGCTGATGCCTACATTGATTACGCAATCACCCTCGCCTACACCATGAAAAGCACCCGCCATAAACGGATTATCCTCAACGGGATTTGTAAATACAACTAATTTCGCACAACCCATCGAATTGTTGTCCTTAGACATCTCTGCTGTTTTAACAATAGTTTCACCCATAAGCTTTACTGCATCCATATTGATGCCCGCTTTTGTGCTTCCTACTGCGACAGATGAACATACCATTTCGGTAGAACAAAGTGCTTCGGGTATTGAATTGATTAAATATTCGTCACCCTTTGTAAAGCCTTTGTATACAAGCGCTGAAAATCCACCGATAAAGTTAACACCGGTTTCTCTTGCGGCTCTCTCTAAAGTTTTAGCAAACGGCACATAGTTATCCGTCTTGCTTGCCGCCGCCACTATTGAAATCGGAGTTACCGAAATTCGCTTGTTTATGATGGGAATACCATAACGGTTGCTGATATCCTCACCTGTTTTAACAAGATTCTTTGCGTATTTTGTAATCTTATCATAAATCTTTTCACAAGCACGCTTGGGGTCCTCATCTGCGCAATCGAGCAAGGATATACCCATAGTAATCGTACGAATATCCAGATGCTCATCTCTTATCATTTTGATAGTTTCAACTATCTCATTTGTGCTTACATTTATCATCGCAAAAGCCCCCTAAATTCTATGCATTGAGTTAAAGATATCCTCGTGCTGAACTCTGATTTCAACACCGAGATTTTTACCCAATTCTTCAAGCTTTTCGCCCAAGTGTTTAAAATCTATTTTACTTTTTTCAATATCCACAAGCATAACCATTGTAAACAAATCCTGAAGGATTGTCTGTGTAATATCCAATATATTTACATCGTTTTCTGCAAGCAACCCGCTGGTTGCCGCGATTATACCTGTTCTGTCTTTTCCCATTACTGTAACTACTGCACGCATATTTGTTTCTCCTCATATATAAGAATTATTTTCTAATTATACCGCATATAAAACTCTTTGTCAAAGATATTTTAATTTTTTTAAAATTATATGGAACATTTTTTTATCTCTGCCGTCTAACCTAATGTAAACAATATTAAAAAACTTTCAGGAGGATAATCCAATGAACAATTTTAAGAGAATTTTAGCAGGTGCAACAGCTGCACTTATGCTCGCAGTACCAGTTTTTGCAGAAAACGACATTACGCTTATCACTCAGTATGAACCGCAGGCTTTTCCTGCTGCAGCATTTGATACAAATGCTGAAATAATTGACGATGTAGTTATGCTTCCGCTTCGTGCGATTGCAGAACACTTTGGCTTTAATGTAGAGTGGAATAATGAAGACCGCTCAATCGCAGTTTCAAAGGGTGCAGTTTACACAACCTTTGCAATTGACACAAATGCATACAGCTTTTCTAAGATGGCTCCTATGGCATTGGAAAAGTGCCCCGTTTTAGTAAATGATGAAACCACCTATGTTCCCGCTTCTTTCTTTAGCGAGATTTTAAATCTCAATGTAAGAAAAACAGAAGAAGGCTACAAGGTAGCACAGCCCCACATAGTTTCAGTTGTTTCTGTTGAGGGCAGTGACATTTTAGTAACTGACGATTATTTCGGCGATGTTTTGGTTCATATAGCAGAAGATACCAAAATATCTGCAAACGGCAAGGAAGTTGCTCTTGATATAATCGCAAAGGATATGCTTTTATCTATTGAATATAACGATATAATGACAATGAGTATTCCTCCCCAGACAACAGCGATTGAGGTTGAAGTTTTAAATCTTATCGCAGAAGAAGATTTTGACAATGTTGTTAATATGGAAGATTTACTTGAACCGGTTGCATCTGTTAAAGTTCTTTCAGTAAACGAAGAAGGCTCAATAACAGTTGAGGATGAGGTTCGCGGCGAAGTAATCGTATGGGTTGCAGAAGAAACGGTTATCACAAAGGGTGGAGAAACCGCTTCAGTTGAAGATATAAAGGAAGGCGCTACAATTACAGTTGAATATTCAGCTGCTATGACAATGAGCATTCCTCCCCAGACAACAGCCGTATCAATCGTAATCGACTAATATAAAAGCCCTCGGCATTGCCGAGGGCTTATTTTATTTGTGGTATTTACCGCCGTCTGCGATGTTAAAAGCTCGGTAAATCTGTTCAAGCAGTACAACACGCATCAACTGATGCGGGAATGTCATCTTTGAAAAACTAAGCTTAAAATCAGCTTTATTTTTCACTTCATCACAAATTCCCATAGAGCCGCCGATGATAAATACAATTTCATTATTTCCATCGGTTGCGGTCTTTTGGATAAAATCCGCAAGCTCTTCCGAAGATTTTTGCTTGCCTTCGATACAAAGAGGAACTACAAAGCAGGACTTTGGTATTTTTTCCAATATCCTTGCGCCCTCTTTTTTAAGAACCGCCTGCTTTTCGTTTTCCGACGGATTATCAGGGGTTGGCTCGTCTTTTAATTCGATTATGCTTAGCTTGCAATACCGACTGAGCCGTTTTGAATACTCGGCAATTGCGTCTGTAAAATATTTTTCTTTGATTTTGCCGACGGTTATAAGCGTTATATTAATCATATTACAGAGCAAAGTAATAACCAACGCCACGCTTGGTCATAATATGTCTTGGCTGAGATGGATCATCCTCAATTTTTTCTCTTACTCTGCGCACGGTAACATCAACCGTTCTCACATCTCCGTAATATTCATAATCCCACACATATTCAAGAAGACTCTTTCTTGAATAAATCTTGTTGGGCTGAGCAGACAAGAACTTAATAAGCTCAAACTCGCGCACGGTCAAATCAATGAGTCTGTCATTTTTATAAAGCTCGTAGCGGTTGCAGTCAAGCTTAAAGCAACCTGCCTCGATTATGTCGCTGGGTTCTTCCTTTTTAGGTTCAATATCCATACGGCGCATATTTGCCTTGACTCTCGCCATAAGCTCGCGCATACTGAACGGCTTTGTTACATAGTCATCAGCGCCGATTTCAAGACCTAAAACCTTGTCCACCTCGTCTTCACGAGCGGTAATCATAAGTATCGGAACAGAAGATGATTCTCTTATTTTTTTGCAAACATCAAATCCGCTCATTTCAGGGAGCATAACATCAAGCAAAATAAGGTCAGGTCTGTCCTCCGAATTTATGGGTAGAGCCTTGTTGACAGCCTCTATGCCGTCGTAAGCCTCTGTAACCGTGTAGCCTTCCTTTTGAAGATTGAGTTTTAAAATATCCACGATACTTTTTTCGTCATCTACTACAAGTATTTTCTTACCCATTTTACATACTCCTTTTTGTTAAATTTCAGCTTTAGCAGTTGAAAAATTCAATATATATTAAATTTTTATTACATTCCTTTTGATTTTAAACTACTTTCCATAAAAAATCAAGGGTTTTATTAAAAATTTTCAAATATTTTGTGTATGCAGTTAAAAATGCCCTGCACATATTGTGCAAGGCATTTTTAATTTTACTGTGTTCCGTATCGGTTTTATTTCTCAATTTTATCCATAATCTTTTCTTTAAAGAAAAAGGTTATGGACCACAATCCGCCAAGTCCTACAAGCGCAAATATTATTCGGCTTATTAAAGACATTGAACCAAAGAGTGCGCTTACAAAGTCAAATCCGAAAAAGCCGATGCTTCCCCAGTTAAGTGCACCTACAATAACGAGAATCAATGCAAGTGTATCCATTTTATTTCTCCTCTCTTTCTTTTCAGTAATATTTCTTTCCAAAAATGAATATAAATATTCATTATAATATATTTTTTCTTGACAATATTTTTTTATGGTCTTATAATATTAAATACACTTTAACAAAAGGAGAGATTATTATGAATTTTATGGAAATGTCACCTTATTTTGTTTTAATTGCATCAATAATAGGACTTGCCTTTGCAGCTTATAAGTTCTATTGGGTTAAAGGTTGCTCTGAGGGCACAACCCAAATGGCTGAAATTGCGGCAAAAATCCGCAAAGGTGCTATGGCATATTTAAAGCGTCAGTATAAAACTGTTGCCGCTTTCTTTATTGTGATGTTAATTATTCTTTCTATTATGGCATACTTTGGAGCACTTACTCCATTTGTTCCGTTTGCCTTTGTGAGCGGAGGTCTTTTCTCAGGCCTTTCAGGCTTTATCGGTATGAAGATTGCTACATATGCAAACAGCCGTACTGCAAATGGTGCTAAAGAGGGACTTAACAAGGGTCTTAAAATTGCTTTTTCAAGCGGAACGGTTATGGGACTTACAGTAGTTGGTCTTGGTCTTTTGGATATAGGAGTATGGTTTTTAATACTTAAAGCATTCTTAGGCGATAATCCTGTTGAAATCACCAACGCTATGCTGACATTCGGTATGGGTGCAAGTTCAATGGCACTTTTTGCAAGAGTTGGCGGCGGTATCTTTACAAAAGCCGCAGATGTTGGCGCTGACCTTGTTGGTAAGGTTGAAGCAGGCATTCCCGAAGACGACCCCCGAAATCCTGCCGTTATTGCTGACAACGTAGGCGACAATGTAGGTGACGTTGCAGGTATGGGCGCTGACCTTTATGAGTCCTATGTAGGCTCTGTAATTTCAGCGGCGGCTCTTGCGGCATCTGCAGGTCTTGGTATGCAGGGTGTAATCATTCCAATGCTCATTGCGGCAGTCGGAATAATCGCATCTATTATTGGTACATTCTTTGTAAAAACCAAAGAAAATGCAACTCAAAAAGAATTGCTTTCTTCGCTCAGACAGGGTACATATATAAGCTCTATTCTCTCAGCTCTTGCTGCTGCAGTTTTGATTTTCAACATAATTCCTCAGCATGCAGGCGTGTTCTGGGCAGTAATTTCAGGACTTTTAGCAGGTGTTTTAATAGGTTTCTTTACCGAATATTATACCTCCGATTCATATAAGCCTACTCAAAAATTGGCAGGTTCTTCTGAGACAGGTACTGCTACCATAATTATTGACGGACTTGCACTCGGTATGAATTCAACTGCAATCCCCGTAATTATAATAGCAATTTCGGTTCTCATAAGCTATTTTGTTTCAGGCGGTGCATCAAGCTTTGCTATGGGTCTTTACGGCGTTGGCATCTCAGCGGTTGGTATGCTTTCAACCCTCGGCATCACTCTTGCAACAGACGCTTACGGACCTGTTGCCGATAACGCAGGCGGTATTGCCGAAATGGCAGGTCTTGACAGCGAAGTAAGAAACCGCACCGATGCCCTTGACTCACTCGGCAACACTACTGCGGCAACGGGCAAAGGCTTTGCAATCGGCAGTGCGGCGCTTACCGCTCTTGCACTTATTGTTTCATATACAAACAAGGTAGATGGGCTTGGCGGAACACTTGATTTATCTATTACAAACACCCCTGTTCTTATAGGTTTGTTTATTGGCGCTATGCTTCCATTCCTTTTCAGTGCATACACAATGCAAGCAGTAGGCAGAGCCGCACAGAAAATCGTTGTTGAGGTTCGCCGTCAGTTTAAAGAAATAGCAGGACTTATGGAGGGCAAAGCCGAGGCAGATTACGAAACCTGTGTTGATATCTGCACAAAATCTTCGCTTACAGAAATGATTTTACCTGCGGCACTTGGAATAATTGCTCCTATCTTAGTTGGCTTTATCCTTGGTACAAACGGTGTTGTAGGTATGCTTGCTGGCGCACTTATCTCAGGCTTTGTAATGGCTATAATGATGGCAAACTCAGGCGGTGCGTGGGATAACGCTAAGAAGTATATAGAAGCTGGAAACTTTAACGGTAAGGGTTCTGACAACCACAAAGCTGCCGTTGTAGGCGATACTGTTGGCGATCCGTTTAAGGATACGGCAGGACCATCAATAAACATTTTAATAAAGCTTTTAAGTATGGTTTCAATCGTTTTCGCAGGCGTTATAGTAAAGTTTAATCTTATAGATTTTATAATCGGTTTAATTAAGTAACAAAAAGAGGCTGCAAGCGCAGCCTCTTTATTTTTATAAATTGTTGTTTGAATAGTTAGGTGCTTCTTTTGTAATATACACATCGTGAGGATGGCTCTCTTTAAGACCTGCACCTGTAATTTTCACAAACTTGCCGTTTTCACGAAGCTCGTCAATAGTTTTGGTTCCGCAGTAGCCCATACCTGCGCGGAGTCCGCCGAGCAACTGATAAATAGTTTCAGCAACAGGACCCTTGTAAGGAACTCGGCCCTCAACGCCCTCGGGAACAAATTTCTTTGTGCCTGACTGGAAGTATCTGTCAGAGCTTCCCTTATTCATAGCGCCAAGTGAACCCATACCACGATATACCTTAAACTGTCTGCCCTGATAAATTTCAGAATCGCCGGGGCTTTCTTCACAGCCTGCAAGCAAGCTTCCTGCCATAATTACATTTGCACCTGCTGCGATTGCCTTAACTATATCACCCGAGAACTTAATACCGCCGTCTGCGATAACGGGGATATTATATTTTTCAGCAACCTTTGCAACATCATAAATTGCAGTAATCTGAGGAACACCGATACCTGCAACCACACGGGTTGTACAGATAGAACCGGGTCCGATACCAACCTTAATAGCATCTGCGCCCGCCTGAATTAAAAATTCTGCCGCTTCTGCAGTTGCGATATTACCCGCAACTACCTGAAGGTCAGGGAATGCTGCTTTAATCTTTTTAAGACAGTTTGCAATGTTATGCGAATGTCCGTGAGCAGAGTCTAAAACAACGACATCAACATTTGCCTCAACAAGTTTTGTTGCACGCTCTAAAACATCGTCGGTAACGCCAAGCGCCGCACCTACGAGCAATCTGCCGTTTTCATCTCTTGCAGAATTGGGGTACTGTACTGCTTTTTCAATATCCTTAATTGTGATAAGTCCCTTTAAGTTATTGTTCTTATCAACGATAGGTAATTTTTCTATCTTATTTCTGCGAAGAATTTCTTTAGCTTCATCAAGAGTTGTTCCCTCAGGAGCAGTAACCAGGTTCTCCTTAGTCATACACTCTTTTATTTTCTTGGTATAGTCCGTTTCAAACTTTAAATCACGGTTTGTAAGTATGCCGACCAATTTCTCGCCCTCGGTAATGGGAACGCCTGAAATCTTGAATTTAGCCATAAGGTTTTCAGCATCCTGAAGTGTATTTTCAGGAGATAAGTAGAACGGGTCAACGATTACGCCGTGCTCACTTCTCTTTACCTTGTCAACCTCGCTTGCTTGTTCTTCAATGGACATATTCTTATGAATTATACCTATGCCACCCTCTCTGGCAATAGCAATAGCCATCGCAGATTCTGTAACGGTGTCCATCGCCGCTGTCATCACGGGAATATTAAGTTTGATTTTGTTGGTAAGTTTTGTAGAGAGGTCAGTTTCTTTAGGATGAAAATTTGATTCCTGGGGAACTAAAAGCACATCATCAAATGTAAGACCTTCTTTTGTAAATTTGTCCGCTATCACAAAAACACGCCCTTTCAAAATATGGTTAAAAAAATAACCGCCAAAACTCCTTGCGGCATTCGTAGCTTATTATTACTATTGTAGCACATCCGTTTTTTTTAGTCAAGCAGAAATTTAGCCAAAAAATAAAGCAGACTCTAAAGTCTGCTTTAAAAT
The DNA here is from genome assembly GCA_045661045.1 of Clostridia bacterium. Taxonomy (GTDB): domain Bacteria; phylum Bacillota; class Clostridia; order Monoglobales; family Monoglobaceae; genus UMGS1820. The sequence continues at coordinate 3,769 of JAZREZ010000039.1, read as the reverse complement.
TATCGTTTTTCGCCAAACGGATGAACATATGCACCTGCCGACATCTGCATAGGCGTATTTCGGATTGTGTATAAAACAATCGACATTGCAAACAGTCCCAGTGCGCTGATAAATGTATATGCAAGCGCTCTCTGCGGGATAAACAAGCTGAAAAATTTGTGCATTATAAGCAACATCGCAAGCGTTGCCGCCAAATCTATGATATAAGCACCCCTTAAGAAATCTGTAAGCAGGTTTAATATTATTATTCCGCAAAATATCCAGCCAAGCTTGCCTATCCACTTGCCGAAAATTTTGTAATCCTCGCAAATGTCGCCTATGATATAATACTGCGCAACAGGCACAAAGGCAATCCACGCATTTTTAACGCCGTTTCGCTTTGCAATAGGATAAAGCGCAAGCGCCGTTAAAGTATATGTTGCAACATATATTGCCATATTTATTATCCATGACATAATTATTGTAAACACAGCCATAAAATCACCTCAGGTTTTTAACAATATCTTTAAAGGTATTTCCGCGAACCTCGAAATTCTTGAACAAATCAAAGCTTGCACAAGCAGGCGAGAGAATAACTATATCTCCGCTTTCTGCGATTTTGTACGCAGTTTTTACCGCCTCTTCAAAATCTGAAAGTCTGTGAATTTCAAGACCATTGTAATTCTGTGCATTTTTCACGGCGGACTCAATCTTTTCGGATGTCATACCTACAAGAACAAGCTTTTTAACTCGTTCATTCAAAAGAACACCAAACTCGTCAAATGGAATTTTCTTATCATATCCGCCTGCGATAAGTATTACCTTTTTATCGCCAAACGAAACAAGTCCCGCCGTAGTTCTTGCAGGAGAGCTTGCGATAGAATCATTATAAAACTTAATTCCGCCCAATTCTCTTACAAACTCAATTCTATGTGGAACACCCTTAAACTCAACCGCAGTTTCTCTTATAACTTCGTCCGAAACAAGTCCCTCGGTTGCCGCAATTGCCGCCATATAATTTTCAACATTGTGCATTCCCGGAATATATATTGAGTCAATGTCTAAAACCTCACGGCAGACCGTACCGTCTTGCATTTTTACGATTTTGTTGTCTTTAAGACAATAACCATCAATTATATCCTTTGAGCTGAAATATATACCATTTGTTGTTTCTTTACCAAAATCTCTGGTTATCTCATTATCGAAATTAAGCACTACTCTGCCATTTTCGCCCTGATATTTAAATACCGCCTTTTTAGACTCTGCATACTCTGAAAAATCCGTATGCCAATCAAGATGATTGGGTGTAACATTGGTTACGACAGAAATATCTGCACTCTTTTTCATTGTATGAAGCTGAAAGCTTGAAAGCTCAACTACTGCAATGTCGGTATTTTTCATTTCCTCAACCTCTGCTAAAAGTGGATGCCCGATATTACCGCCAAGATAGCAGTTATATCCCGCTCTCTTTAGCACATCATAAATCAGGCTTGTGGTTGTGGTCTTGCCGTCACTGCCTGTTATCGCAATAATTTTAGCGGGGCAACACTCAAAAAACAGTTCCATTTCGGAAGAAATTATCGTGCCGTTTTCCTTTGCTTTGATCAACTGCGGTGCATCAAAGCGAAGTCCGGGAGTTTTAAAGAGCATATAAGTATCTGACTCAATTTTGTCAAGGTAATCCTCGCCCAAAATCATTTTTACTCCCAACTGAGAAAGCTCGTCATAGCTGTCAAGCTGTTCCTTTGTTCGTTTGTCAAAGGCATAAACCTCTGCACCAAACGAAGAGAGCATCTTAATAAGAGGCATATTACTCACACCAATGCCTATGACCGCAATCTTTTTGCCCTTTGCATCTTGTTTAAATTCCTGTATAGTCAAAATTAAACACCGTCCTATAAAGAACGCCACTCTCTTGAGAAAGTGGCGTTTTAATATTCGCTAATTATTCAGCATCCAGAATGTCGCCGAGTGTAAATGAGCTTTCTTCGGTGTATGAAGTTGGAGCATCATCTTCAACGGGTTCTTCTGTTTCAACAACCGGCTTTTCCATAAGAGCCTTCATTGAAAGACCAATCTGCTTTGTTTCTTCGTTAATCTCAACAACCTGAGCATCAACAACATCGCCGATTGCAAGAACATCAGAAGGTTTAGCAATTCTCTCGTGTGAAATCTGAGAAATGTGGATAAGACCATCAACAAAAGGAGCAACTTCTGCAAACGCACCAAAAGGAAGAATGCGAACAATCTTTGCCTTTATAGCATCGCCAACCTTAAGGTCGCTTGTTGCCTTAACCCAGGGGCTGTCCTCAGCCTTTTTGTAGCCAAGAGAAATCTTGCCTGTTTCCTTGTTGATTTCCTTGATATAAACCTCAAGGCTGTCGCCAACCTTAACAACCTCTGATGGATGTGCAATTCTCTGCCATGAAAGTTCAGAGATATGAACAAGACCGTCAACACCGCCAAGGTCGATAAATGCACCAAAAGATGTAAGTGACTTTACAATACCTGTGTACTGCTTACCCTCTTCTGCATTTGCCCAGAACTCAGCAGTTTTCTGCTCTTTAAGTTCTTTAACAAGAGAAATTTTGTTATCTTCCTTGTTAATCTCTTTAATATATACATCGATTTCATCCCCAACGCTTATAACCTCAGAAGGATGAGCGATTCTAACCGGAGAAAGCTCAGAAACGTGAATAAGTCCGTCAACACCGCCAAGGTCAACAAATGCACCGAATGATGTGAGTGACTTTACAATACCCTTGTACTGCTTGCCCTCTTCTGCACTTGCCCAGAACTCAGCTGCTGCCTTTTCGCTTATTTCCTTTGCAACAGATTTGATAGAGCCTACAACTCTCTGTCTGCCGCGTCTGTCAGCGTCCATCTTGATGATTCTGAAGCTCTGTTCAGTTCCCAAAAGAACGCCAAGGTCAGTTAAAAATCTTTCTGCACACTCTGATGCAGGGATAAATACGCGAACGCAGTTTACTATTGTAACAACGCCGCCTCTTACCAACTCGATTACACGACCTGTCAAAACTTCTTTGTTTTCAAACGCAGTCTTAAGCTCTTCCATACCCTTTACAGCGTCGATCTTTTTCTTAGAAAGGGTTACAAGGCCATCCCTGTCACTTACATGAACCACAAATACCTCAACCTCTTCGCCAATCTTTACAAGATCGTTGATGTTTGCGTTTGAGTTGTCTGTGAGCTCATCAAAAGGAATTACGCCATCGTATTTGTTACCGATATCAACCTGTACTTCAGTTGGTGTGATACCGATTACTACGCCTTTTACTACCTCGCCTGATTTGATAGGCTTTAAGGTTTCCTCGAGCGCCTCTGCAAAGTTCATTTCATTGTTTTCCGCCATGGTTAAATAGACCTCCTTGATTACCGAATCAGGAGTCGATGCTCCTGCGGTAATGCCGACTAATTTTTTAGATGCGGGGATAAATCCCCTGTTTATATATTTTTTTAATTCTTTTTCGTTTTCAGCGCAGACCGTATCGGAACAATGCTCCAGACAAAGCTCATAAAGCTTTTTGGTATTGGAACTTTCCTTGCCGCCTATGACAATCATAGCGTCTGCTCTTTGAGCAAGTTCTTCGGCTGCTTTTTGTCTTTCATCAGTTGCACTACATATTGTATCAAATATTTTTGCATTTGTAAAATGTTTTTTTGAAAAATTTTCAATTTTTTTAAAAAAATCTTTTCTGATGGTGGTTTGAGCCACTATTGTTACATTTTCCGACAGATTTTTGTTTAATAATTCTTCCATTTCCTGCTC
>JAZREZ010000038.1:0-3073 GCA_045661045.1 Clostridia bacterium | reverse complement strand
TGATAGCACATTCCAAAACATAAGGAAGTTCCATAATAACGCTCTCGATTTCGAAAGGTCCGATACGATAGCCCGACGACTTGATAACATCATCAATACGACCAACATACCAAAGGTAGCCATCTTCGTCCATCGTTGCCTGGTCGCCCGTGTGATAGAATCCGTCATACCAAACTTCATTGGTCTTTTCTTCGTCAAGATAATATCCGATAAAGAGTCCGCAAGGAACATTGTCTTTTACACGGATACAAATTTCACCCGCATCACCCGTTTTGCACTCATTGCCATCAGGGTCAAGAACAACAACATCGTAAAGCGGACTTGGTCTGCCCATTGAACCGATTTTGGGAGTAGAGCCTACGAAATTCGCGATGGAAAGTGTTGTTTCTGTCTGACCGAAGCCTTCCATAATGGTAAGTCCGGTCGCTTTCTTGAACTGATTGAATACTTCAGGATTTAATGCTTCACCCGCAGTTGTCGCATACTCGATAGAAGAAAGGTCATATTTTGACAAATCTTCTTTGATGAAGAAACGATACATTGTAGGAGGCGCACAGAAGGTTGTGATGTTATATTTTGCAAACATCGGCAAGATGTCTTCTGAGCGGAATCTGTCAAAGTCGTAAGTAAATATGCCTGCCTCGCAGAGCCACTGGCCGTAGAGTTTACCCCAAAGAGCTTTACCCCAACCGGTATCTGAAATTGTAAAGTGAAGTCCATCAGGATTTACATTGTGCCAATGTTTCGCAGTAGGATAATGACCTAATGCATATTTATATGAATGTGTTGCAATGCGGGGGTATCCCGTTGTACCCGATGTAAAGATCATAAGCATAGGATCGTTTCCGCAAGGCGTATTTTCTGTTCTGTAAAAATGAGTGCTGAATCTTTCCATTTCTACATTGAAATCATGCCAACCGTCTTTTTCGCCGCCAACTAACACTTTAATCATATCGGGGTAGTTTAACGCTGCCTTTTCTGCTTCATCTGAAACTTCGCCGTCATTAGTACATACAATTGCTTTTACCTTTGCCGCTTTATATCTATAATCAAAATCGTGCTCTACCAGCTGATTTGTTGCAGGGATTGCGATTGCACCGATTTTATGAAGTGCAAGCATACAGAACCAGAACTGATAATGTCTTTTAAGTACGAGCATTACAGTATCGCCTTTTTTGATACCGAGTGATTCGAAGTAATTTGCAGTTTTATTAGAATACTTTTTAAGGTCGCTGAATGTAATTTTTTTGTCCGTCTTATCATTTGCAACCCACATCATTGCAAGCTTGTCGGGGTTCTTTTCTGCGATAGCATCAACACAGTCAAATGCAAAATTAAATGTATCATCGTTTTTGAATTTAATGCCGCTAAATACTCCATTTTCATCATATGAAGACTCTACAAATTTATCAGCAACAGTTGAGGCTTTCGTTTTTTTAGCAGCAACCTTTGCGGCAATTATCGGAGCTTCGGGGTATTCTTCGCTCACCAGTCCGTCCTGCGGATTTAACACAACGGCATGGAATTCACATCCGCCTTCTGATACCGCAACCATACCATGAGGGATGATACTGTTATAGAAGATAGAATCCCCTTCGTGAAGAACATCAATATGGTTTCCGACCTGAACTTTGAGTGAACCTTTAACAATAACATCAAATTCCTGACCGTTATGTGAGCTTAACTGAATCGGAGCGTTCTGCTCCTCTTCAAGATAAGGGAATTTAACGAGAAAGGGTTCTGCCAATTTTTCTCTGAATTTAGGAGCAAGGTTGTTATATTCTACGCCGTGCTTCTTTACGATTTTAAGACCTTCACCTTTTCTTGTGATAGCAAACGAAGTAAGTGTTGTGCTTGTTCCCTCAAGCAAATCAACAACCTCAACGCCGCAAGCCTTTGCACATTTATAGATGAATGTGAAACTAAAATCTGTTTCACCTTTCTCTAAAAGCCTATATTCCTCTGCTGACACACCCGTAAGCCTTGCAAGCTCTTCCGGTGTATAACCTTTTGCTTCACGCAGGTCCTTGATTCTGCCTGCTACTTCTTTCAAACTGTAATCCATTGTTTTTGTCCCCTTTCGATTCTGACAAATATGAATAAAACGAAAAACTCGCCCCAAAGATAACTTTGAGACGAGTTATAATAACCCGCGGTACCACTCAAATTACGGAAATGAAATCTTCCGTCACTTACCGAGCTCTAACAAGCTCTTTGCCTTTACGCAGCATTACGGAAGGAGTCTACTAAGCTAAGCTTTTCGGTCCTCCGACTCGGAGGTGATAAGTCACTGGAAAGCTCTGCCATTGCCTCACACCACCCGGCAACTCTCTCAAGGCTTCACAATCCGACCGTCCTCGTCATAGTCTTTTTTGATATTCAAATTTAAGTTGTATTATACTACGCAAAACTTAATTTGTCAATAGATTTTTAAAAATAATTTTTACACAAACGCCGTTTTTATACTATATTTACTTGTGTTTTGATTTTTCTTCCTTAAGTTCTTTTCTTATCTTTACTATAAGGGATATAAGGTTTAGATGCCAACCAATTTATAAAGTTAGTTCGTGTCAAGACAGGAACAAAAAAATTATTTCTTTGCAATTATAATTGGTTGGTAAAAGCCTGTTTCTTCTGGGGATTTCCATACCACACTACTGCAATCATTAGAAAGAAGTATGTTTGTAAGTTCTTCTCTCCGAACCGCTCTGTATTCACATTCAAATTTATTTGTTTTTAGTGTTTCTTCATCTTCAATAATATACTGAATAAGTTTGTAACAGTCACCATGCCAACTCCAAGTTTGAAATGATACTCTTTGTCCTTTTTCTGTCTTATGTATATATGGTGCAGAATATGGCGGCTTATTATTAAGCAATACATCATAATCTCTGATGCTTGCAACAAGCATACCGCCGGGTGCTAACCTGCTTGTTATACTCTTGATAGCAATTTCCAAATCACTCTTTGTAAGCATGTGGGGCAAAGCATTATCCATAGCAATAATGATGTCAAACTCTTGTGAAAAGGTTTTGGATAACATCCGAAAGTCAGCATTTTTAAAACAAATCTT
>JAZREZ010000037.1:0-31619 GCA_045661045.1 Clostridia bacterium | reverse complement strand
ATTGGTATGCAGAAACGGGCAAGGAATCCCCCCTTGTCCGTTTTTGCTCTAAGCTTATGTGAACAAAAATTAAATCTTAATATATTGGGAGAATAAAATGAACAGACTTAAAACCTTAATTACAGTTGTAGTATTGCTAATGTGTATGGCTTCTGTAAATGTTTATGCTACAGAAGCATTTATAGAAAACGAAACTCCATTCCTGCCTCTGAATGAGGAAAAAAATGATGAAATAGTGGACGATAATCAAGAAGGTAATTCAACAAGCAACTCCACAAGCTCAGACAATGCAGGTAGCAATTACAGTGGTGGTGGCTCTTACAGACCAAGCACAAAGACGGAGGACAAAACCGAAACAGAACACGAGTCGACACAAATAGAAAGCAATGTCAAGACTTTTGCTGATGTAAAGCAAGAGGATTGGTTTTACAATGATGTAATGTTTGTTTTTAATAACGGTATTATGACAGGTACGGGAGAAAACGAATTTTCGCCCGACACTACTCTTAATCGTGCTATGATGATTACGATTTTACATAGAATTGATGGAGATAATTCTATGTATGAAAAAGATATATTTAATGATGTTGAAAAAAATAGTTGGTACGAAAATGCTGTAAATTGGGGATACGAAAATAAAATTGTTACAGGTACAAGCGAAAATACCTTTGCACCGATGAACAATTTAACCCGTGAGCAGCTTTGCGTTATGCTTTATAATTATACAGAACATATTGGAGTTAAAGCTGAACTTGCTGACATATCCTCTTATTCTGATAATAACACAGTTTCAGATTGGGCCAAAGATGCCGTTTCTTGGGCTGTGAAGGAGAAAATTGTAACGGGAAAAGGAAATAACACCCTTGCTCCTCAGGATAGTGCTACAAGAGCAGAAGCAGCAGCGGTTATAAGACGATATACAGAAAAATTTGTGGAAATTGAGGAGAAATAAAATGTTATTAGCATCGTTTTTTAGATTGTTAAGGTTTTTAATTACAAGCGTAGCTTGTTCCTTGCCTATATATCTTGCGAATTATACAGTGATCACAGATAATGGTATATTGCTTTTATCATTTATTGCATTTGTTCTATTAACGTGTATTGATGCATACAGATTTTCCTTTGATTATTGGGAAAGAGTGGATTATTATTTAGGGATACTGCTGCCATTACTTATCTATATTATTATTAGCTTTTTGTTTTGGTTGGTTTTTCCACCTGCTGTGTTCAACAGAATATTCCTGCCACTACGATTTGCACTGTGTTTTGGAATGAAGACAATCGAATCAATAGTTATTGTTGGGATTGCCTTCATAGTAATAGTGACGGTTTTGAGATTTTTTGGAGCAAGGGCAGGTCGTTTATTTTCCAATAATTTTGCTGAAAAGGAAGAAGATATGTAAAGAGTGATGTAATGAGTAATATTGAGAAAGCTCTGAAAGAGAATAAAATATTTATAACAAAGACACAGGGCGACAGTATGTTCCCTATGCTTGTTGAGGGACGGGACAGCGTTATTATAGCCCCGCCGGAATTTCCGCTAAAAAAATATGATGTTCCCGTTTATCGCCGTGATGGACATTATACAATGCATAGAATTGTAAAAGCAACAAATAAAGGCTATATAATCTGCGGAGATAATCGGACACATCTTGAAAAGGATATAACCGATAAGGATATTATAGGCGTGCTTGCCGCTTTTTATCATAATGGCAAACTTATAAAATGCACTGATGAAGATTATATCAGCTATGCAAAAAAGGTCTGTCGTAGCTTGCCTATACGGATAATAAAAAACTTAACAAGTCGAATTTTTAGAAAATTATATAAAATAGGGAAATCTTATTTGTAGAGTTTTATATCGCAAGTTATTACATAAGCAGACCGCCCCGACGAGCTCGAGAACAATGGCAATAACAACGAAGGAGACGACGAGCAAATATGCCCACGATGTAAAACCGGCAAATATACTTATGAACTCGATCCTAAATCGGATACCTCTCCATACATCGGGTGTTGAAGAAAATATGATACACATTAACCAAAGAAAGTTTGTCTGTGGTCAAATCAAATTAAACAAAACAAAAGCCTTTGAAACCTAACGGTTTCAAAGGCTTTTTTGGTCGAGGTGACAGGATTTGAACCTGCGGCCCCTTCGTCCCGAACGAAGTACTCTACCAAACTGAGCCACACCTCGATGTTGTTCTGGAGGAGAGGATGGGATTCGAACCCACGGTGCGCTATAAACGCACACAGCATTTCCAATGCTGCGCCTTAAACCATCTCGACCACCTCTCCAAAATGGGTTGTTTTTCAAACACAACTATTGTATTATACCATATTTTATAAAAAAAGCAAGTGTTTTGCTTAAATTTTTATAAAAAGTTTTTTGTAAAAAAATTAACAAACTACTTGATAAATTTGGTAAATTAGGTTACAATAACATTTGGGTTATTATATGAATAATAATTAGCCTCAGCTGAGGAATTTAAAATAATTGTTTGGAGGAATTTCAAATGAACAAAAAAACAGTTGATAACATTTCGGTAAACGGTAAGAAAGTTCTCGTTCGTTGCGACTTTAATGTTCCCATTAAGGACGGCAAAATCACAGACGAAACAAGAATTTTAGGTGCTCTTCCCACAATCAAGAAGCTTATTGCAGATGGTGCACAGGTTATTCTTTGCTCACATATGGGTAAACCCAAGGGCGAGCCAAAGCCTGAGCTTTCTTTAGCACCCGTTGCAAAAAGACTTTCAGAGCATTTGGGCAAGGAAGTTGTTTTTGCGGCTGATGACAATGTTGTAGGTGATGAAGCAAAAGCGGCTGTTGCTAAGATGCAGGACGGCGATGTAGTTCTTCTTCAGAATACAAGATACAGAAAAGAAGAAACAAAGAACGAAGAAAACTTCAGCAAGGAGCTTGCATCTCTTGCAGAAGTATTCGTAAACGACGCATTCGGAAGTGCACACAGAGCACACTGCTCAACTGTTGGTGTTACTGAATATTTAAGCCCTTGTGCTGCAGGTTATCTTCTCGGCAAAGAGCTTGACTTTTTAGGCAGTGCTATTGATAATCCTACAAGACCTTTGGTTGCAATACTCGGCGGTGCAAAGGTTGCAGACAAGCTTAATGTTATTTCAAACCTTCTTGAAAAGTGTGATACACTTATCATAGGCGGTGGTATGGCTTACACATTCTTAAAGGCTAAGGGCTACGAAGTTGGAACATCTTTGGTAGACGATGAAAAGATTGACTACTGCAAAGAGATGATGGCAAAGGCAGAGGAACTTGGTAAGACATTACTTCTTCCTATTGATACAGTTGTAACTACAGCATTCCCGAATCCTATCGATGCTGAAATCGAAATTGAAACTGTTCCGTCAGATGCAATTCCTGCTGATAAGATGGGACTTGATATTGGCGAAAAGACAAGAGAATTGTTTGCTGAAACTGTAAAATCTGCAAAGACTGTTGTATGGAACGGTCCTATGGGCGTATTTGAAAACCCAATTCTTGCAAAGGGTACAATCGCAGTAGCTGAGGCTCTTGCAAACACAGATGCTACAACAATTATCGGTGGCGGCGACAGTGCAGCTGCAGTAAATCAGTTGGGCTTTGGTGATAAGATGTCACACATTTCAACAGGCGGTGGCGCTTCTATGGAATTCTTAGAAGGTAAAGAACTTCCCGGTGTTGCGGCACTTGACGAGAAATAATATAGAAAAGAGGATTTTGCAATGAGAAAAAAGATTATAGCAGGTAACTGGAAAATGAATAAGACTGCAAGCGAAGCAACCGAGCTTGTTAAAGCTATTGCGGCAAAATCTGCTGATGCTGCTTGTGATGTAGTAGTATGTCCTACTGCAATTTGTATTCCTGCTGCAATTTCTGCGGCTGAGGGCAGCAATATAAAAGTTGGTGCACAGAATGTTCACTTTATGGAGAGCGGTGCATATACAGGTGAGCTTGCAGGTAATATGCTTAAAGAAGCAGGCGTTGAATATGTAATTATCGGTCACTCTGAAAGACGCCAGTATTTTGCTGAAACTGACGAAACTGTTAATTTAAGAACCAAGGCAGCTCTTACTGCAGGTCTTATCCCCATTGTTTGTGTAGGCGAAAGCTTAACCGAGCGTGAGCAGGGTATTACTGATGATACAGTTCGTCGTCAGACAAAGGTTGCATTTCTTGAAATCTCTGCTGAAGATGCAAAGAAAATCGTAATCGCGTACGAGCCTGTTTGGGCAATCGGCACAGGTAAGACTGCAACTGCTGACCAGGCTGATGAAGTTTGCGGAATTATCCGTGAAACAATCAAGGCTCTTTATGGTGCAGAGGTTGCTGATGTAATCCGTATTCAGTACGGCGGAAGTATGAATGCTGCAAATGCGGCAGAGCTTCTTGCAAAGCCAAATATCGATGGTGGTTTAATCGGCGGTGCAAGCCTTAAGCCTAATGACTTTGCAGTTATTATTGATGCGGCAAAATAAAAATTTTAAAAGTCTGCTGTTTTAAACAGCAGACTTTTTGCGGAGAATATACTAAAAAAGAAAGGCGTAAAATTATGAGCAAAAAACCTTATGCTTTAATTATTATGGACGGCTTCGGTATAAACGAACGCCACGAGGGTAATGCGATTTACAGCGCAAAAACCCCAAATCTTGATAAATATATGAGTGAGTGCCCAAACTCAATTGTTCACGCATCCGGTATGGATGTAGGACTCCCTGACGGACAGATGGGTAACTCCGAGGTTGGTCATACCAATATCGGTGCGGGCAGAATAGTGTATCAGGAACTTACAAGAATTACAAAAGCTATTGAGGACGGCGATTTCTTTGAAAATCCCGCACTTGTAAGTGCAATGAACAACTGCAAAGAAAACGGCAAAGCGCTTCACCTTATGGGACTTTTGTCAGACGGCGGTGTTCATAGCCACAACAAACACCTTTACGGACTTTTGGAAATGGCTAAAAGAATGGGCATTGAAAATGTCCATGTTCACGCATTTCTAGACGGCCGTGATGTTCCGCCATCATCTGCTGCTGATTTTGCAGAAGAATTAGTTTCTAAAATCCGCGAAATCGGTGTAGGTGATATAGCATCTGTTATGGGCAGATACTACGCGATGGACAGAGATAACCGCTGGGAAAGAGTAGAGCTTGCATATAAGGCAATGGTTCTTGGTGAGGGTAACAAGTCAGATAGTGCGGTTACTGCAATTAAAGCAAGCTATAACGAAGATGTTACAGATGAGTTTGTAGTTCCTACAGTTATAGAAAAAGACGGCAAGCCCTGCGGTACAATTTCAGAGGGAGATTCGGTTATATTCTTTAACTTCCGTCCTGACCGTGCAAGAGAGATTACCCGTACAATCGTTGACGAGGAATTCAGCGGATTTAACCGCAAATTCTTTAAGACAAACTTTGTTTGTATGACACAGTATGATGCGTCAATGCCAAATGTTGATGTAGCATTCAAGCCACAGAGTCTTAACAATACCTTTGGTGAATATATCAGCAAAAAGGGATTAAGACAGCTTAGAATTGCAGAAACAGAAAAGTATGCACATGTTACATTCTTCTTTAACGGCGGTGTTGAGGCGGTATATGACGGTGAGGACAGAGTTTTGGTAAATTCACCTAAGGTTGCAACCTACGATTTACAGCCCGAGATGAGTGCGGTTGAGGTTTGTGACAAGGTAGTTGAAAGAATTAAGAGCGGTGAATATGATGTTATCGTTTTAAACTTTGCAAACTGCGATATGGTAGGTCATACGGGCATATTCGATGCAGCCGTTGCAGCAGTTGAAACTGTTGATGCCTGCGTTGGCAGAGTGGTAGACGCTCTTAATGAAATGGGCGGTATTGCTCTCATTACTGCAGACCACGGAAACGCAGATCAGATGGTAGACTATGATACAAATGGTGCATTTACTGCACACACTACCAATGTTGTACCTCTTATTTTAATCGGTGCAAACGATAAAAAACTTAAAAAGGGCAGACTTGCAGACTTAGCTCCTACAATGCTTGACCTTATGGGACTTGAAAAACCTGAAGAAATGACAGGCGAAAGTCTTATAGAAAAATAAAAGCTTTACCTCTTGTATAATTTTTCATTAAATAGGAAAACTAACCTTGAAAAATTATACAGGGGGTATTTTTGTGAAAGCATATATTGGAATAGAAGATGTAGTTGCAAGAGAAATTCTTGATTCAAGAGGTAATCCTACGGTTGAGGTAGAGGTCTATGCAGAGGGTGGAATAATCGGCAGAGCGGCAGTTCCGTCGGGGGCGTCTACGGGTTCATTTGAAGCGTGCGAACTTCGTGATAATGATACGAAGCGTTATATGGGAAAGGGCGTTTTAAAGGCAGTAGAGAATGTAAATAACATTATAGCCGACGAATTGATTGGCTTAAATGTGCTTGACCAGATGGTAATTGATAAAGCCTTAATTGACCTTGATGGCACTGAAAATAAATCAAAGCTTGGTGCAAACGCAATTTTAGGTGTGTCGCTTGCATGCGCAAAGGCGGCATCAGCGGCGGTAGGACTGCCTCTTTATCGTTATATCGGCGGAGCGGGAGCGAAAGTCTTACCCGTACCCATGATGAATATTATAAACGGCGGCAAACACGCAGATAATTCGCTGAGTTGTCAGGAATTTATGATAATGCCGGTTGGTGCCGAAACCTTTTCGGAGGGTTTGAGGTGGTGTGCTCAAGTCTTTCACACCCTTAAAAATGTGCTCAAAAAGCAAGGCTTATCCACCGCAGTTGGCGACGAGGGCGGATTTGCGCCCAACCTTAAAGACGACGAGGATGCAATTAAGTTTATATTAGAAGCGGTTGAGGCGGCGGGATTTAAACCCAAAAAAGATTTTATGATAGCACTTGACCCCGCAAGCACCGAAATGTATGAAGAAGCTAAAAAAGCAGGAAAAGACGGAAGTTATTATTTCTGGAAGACTGATAAAATGTTTACTCAGGATGAAATGGTTGAATTCTGGGAGAACTTAGTTAAGAAATATCCGATAATTTCAATCGAGGATGCAATGGCAGAAGAGGATTGGGAGGGCTGGAAAAAGCTCACGCAGAAAATCGGCAACAAGGTTCAGCTTGTGGGTGACGATTTGTTTGTTACCAATTCTAAAAGATTAAATAAAGGAATTAAGGAAAATGTTGCAAATTCTATACTAATAAAGGTAAATCAGATAGGAACCCTTACCGAAACTCTCTGTGCTATCGAGAGTGCGGAAAGAGCGGGATACACCGCCATAATTTCTCACCGCTCGGGCGAAACGGAAGACACAACCATTGCGGATTTGGCAGTTGCGATGAACTCGGGACAGATAAAGACAGGTGCTCCGTCAAGAACAGACAGAGTCGCAAAGTACAACCGACTTTTAAGAATAGAAGAAGAGCTTGGTATAATTGCCACATACCCCGGAATGTCCGCGTGGTATAACTTAAAATAAAAATTAAAACCCGCCTGAAAGGCGGGTTTTTTGATTTACAGAATACCTACTAAGAAAAGTATAATGATTATAATTGGAAGAACATATGTCATATATCCACGCATCCAGTTTGCAACTTTTAACCCTTTGCCCTGGTTTGCTTCGTTCATAAAATTCTTCCAGCCCCAGCCATAGCGGGAAACACAGAAAAGCAGGAAGCAAAGTGAACCAAGCGGAAGAAGAATATTACTTACAATAAAGTCCTCTAAATCCATAATGCTTGAACCCTCGCCCAAAGGCTGAATATTACTTAAGAGATTAAATCCGAAAACGCACGGAAGTGATAAAACGAAAAGTAATATTCCGTTGATAAGGCATGCCTTTTTTCTGCTCCATTTAAATAAATCCATCGTGCATGAGATTATATTTTCAAATACTGCAAAAATGGTTGAAAGAGCAGCAAATGACATAAACACGAAGAATAAACTTCCCCATAGTCTGCCGAGCGGAAGATTGTTAAAAATGTTCGGCAGAGTGATAAATACAAGGCTTGGTCCGCTTGTGACTTCAACATTATATGAAAAACAAGCAGGGAAGATGATAAATCCCGACATAACCGCAACGAATGTATCAAGCACTGCAACATTTACCGATTCGCCGAGGAGAGAACGCTCTTTTCCGATATAGCTTCCGAAGATTGCCATAGAACCAACACCAAGACTTAAAGTGAAAAAGCTTTGTGTCATAGCCCCTGCAATGACATTGCCAATACCGATTTCTTTCATTCTGTTAAAATCAGGAATAAGGTAAAATTTAAGACCTTCTGTGCCACCATCTAATAATGAACTGTTTATAGCCAGGACTACCATTATTGCAAGAAGTGCGAGCATCAGATATTTGGTAATTCTTTCAACGCCGTTCTGAACGCCTAAGGCACATACCGAAATTCCGATTACCACCGTAATTGCCATATAAATTGTCAGGGTAGACGGATTTGCTAAAAGGTTGTCAAATATTTCGCCGATTTGTGCAGTGTTAAGTCCTGAAAATCCGCCCGTTGCCATAGTTACAAAGTAATAAAGCATCCAGCCTGTAACGATGGTATAAAACATCATAAGGATATAGTTGCCAACAACTGAAGCGTAGCCGTGAATATGCCACTTTGTTCCCTTTGGTTCAAGCTCCTGATAAAGCGCCGCAGGACTTTTCTGGCTGGCTCTTCCGAGAGCAAACTCCATAGTCATAATCGGTACGCCAAGAACGCACAAAAAGAGGAGGTAGATAAGTACAAATATACCGCCGCCGTATTGACCTGCCATATAAGGAAACTTCCATACATTACCGATGCCGATAGCGCAACCCGCGCTGAGTAATATGAAGCCAAGACGGCTTCCGAGTCTTTCTCTTTTCATAATTTTCTCCTAAACAAAATTAAAGTTTTTTTAATAATATCATAAAAAATTCCTGCGTGCAAGAGCAATTTAAAGCTTATTTAACAAGTTGCTTAAAATAATAGGTAGCAGAGCACACATTTTTATAGAATATTTTATCAAAAAATCACTAAAAAAAGCTTGATAATTTTTTGACAATGATGTATAATTAAAGTGTTAAAATTGCAGAGTTATGCAATTTTGAAAAATAGTTTATTAAATTCATACTAAGGATGTGAAATTATGAGCAGTAAAATTACTATCATAGGTGCAGGAAGTGTAGGTTCGACAATAGCGTATACATTATCAATGTCTGATAATCTTGCCTCGGAAATTGTTTTGATTGACATTAACGAGAAAAAGGTAGAGGGCGAGGTTATGGATATCGCTCAGGGAACATTTTTCAGAAATCCGATTTCTATTGTGGCAGGCAGCTACGAGGATGCAAAGGGTTCTGATATTGTTATTATAACATCGGGTGTTGCCCGTAAACCAGGACAGTCAAGAATTGAGCTTACCCAGACTAATGTTGAGATTTTAAAAACAATTACTCCGCAGATTGTGTCGGTAGCTCCAAATGCGCTTTATGTTATTGTAAGTAATCCCGTTGATATTATGACCTATGTATTTACAAAGATTTCGGGACTTCCCGAAAATCAAATAGTAGGTTCAGGTACTATTTTGGATACGGCACGCCTTAGATATGCATTGTCTGAGCATTATAGCGTTGCGCAGAGAAATATACACACTTATGTTTTCGGTGAGCATGGTGATACTTCGTTTATTCCTTGGTCAGCATCATATATTTCGGGCGTTCATGTGGATGAGTATAACGAAATGATGAGCAATAAGCTTCCCGATATCAAGCCTATCGATAAGGATGCTATGATTGAATATGTAAGAAAATCAGGCGGTAAGATTATTGCAAGCAAGGGTGCGACATTCTATGCAGTATCATCATCAGTGTGTAAATTGTGTGAGCTTTTGATGGCATCGTCCGATTCGATTTCGACAGTATCTTCAATGATGCACGGCGAATATGGCATTGAAGATGTTTGTTTGAGCGTTTTGACTTTGGTTGGTCCAAACGGAATTAGAGGAAAAATTCCTATGAATTTGACAGATGAAGAGGTAGCAAAGCTTCGTGCGAGTGCAGATGCATTAAAGGCGGTAATTAAAGAGATTAACATTTAGAAAGGAAAGAGCAATGATAAAGTATAGTTATTATCCAGGTTGTACCTTAAGAACAAAGGCAAAAGACCTTGATACTTTTGCAAGGGTGTCTGCAAAGGCTCTTGGCTTTGAACTTGAGGAAATAGAAGATTGGCAGTGCTGCGGCGGTGTTTATCCTCTTGGCAGCGACGAAATTGCGACTAAGCTTTCATCTGTTCGTGCGCTCAATGACGCTAAAGAAAAGGGGCAGGATCTTGTTACGCTTTGTTCTGCTTGTCATCATGTTATTAAAAGAGTTAACGACGATATGAAAAATGTTTCAGACATCAGACAGCGTGCAAACAATTATATGAAGCTTGAAACTCCTTACGGCGGAGAAACAACAGTTCTTCACTTTCTTGAGGTGTTGAGAGATAAAGTAGGTTTTGATGCTTTAAAAGAAAAGGTTGTAAATCCTTTAACCGGCAGAAAAATCGGTGCTTATTATGGTTGTTTGCTTCTTCGTCCCGGCAAGATTATGGGCTTTGATAATCCTGAAAACCCCACAATCTTAGAAGATTTTATCCGCGCAATAGGGGCAGAACCCGTTGTTTATCCTTACAGAAACGAGTGTTGCGGCGGATATATTTCGCTTAAAGAAAAAGAAATGGCAACAAATATGTGTGATAAAATTATGGAAAGCGCAGAAGGTTTTGGTGCAGAAATGCTTATTACTGCATGCCCGCTTTGCCTGTATAATTTAAACAAGAGCGAAAAGCTTCCCGTACACTATTTTACAGAGCTTTTGGCAGAAGCGCTTGGAGTAAAGGAGGAAACCGTATGAAAAAAGCAGAAATGGTTAAACAAATCAGCGGAGTAAATCCTTTAAAATGTATGAAATGCGGAAAATGTTCGGCTACCTGCCCTGCATTTAACGAGATGGATATAAAACCACATCAGTTTGTATCCTATGTTATAAATGACGATGTTGAAGCACTTGCCTCTTCAAAATCACTTTGGAAGTGTCTTTCATGCTTTGCTTGTATTGAGCGTTGCCCAAGAGATGTTCAGCCGGGTAAGCTTATCGATGCGGCAAGACAGATTGTGGTTAGAGAAAAAGGCGGAAATTACCTTACTGCTGACGAAATTCCGGAGCTTCTTGATGAAGAACTTCCGCAGCAGTTGTTGGTAAGTGCATTCAGAAGATACAGGAGGTGACAAAATTGCAGAGAATTGGTGTTTTTGTTTGCCACTGCGGCAGTAATATCGCAGCGACAGTTGATGTAAAAAAAGTAGTAGAGGTACTCGCTAAGGAACAGAGTGTTGTTCATGCAGAGGACTATCCTTATATGTGTTCAGAGGCGGGACAGGAGCTTATCGCAAAAGCGGTTAAAGAAAAGAACCTGAGCGGTATTGTTGTATGTTCGTGTTCACCTCGTATGCACGAGGCAACCTTCAGAAAGGCTGCTGAAAAAGCGGGCCTTAATCCGTATATGGTTGAGATTGCAAACATTCGTGAGCATTGTTCATGGATTCATAAAGATATGGAAGAAGCTACCGAAAAGGCAGTTATTCTTGCAAGAGCGGCGGTTGCAAAGGTTAATTTAAATGCTCCGCTTATGCCGGGTGAGAGCCGTGTTACAAAGCGTGCTTTGATTATCGGCGGCGGTATTGCAGGTATTCAGACGGCCCTCGATATTGCAGATGCAGGTTACGAGGTTGATATTGTAGAAAAAACCCCGAGTATCGGCGGAAGAATGTCACAGCTTGATAAGACATTCCCAACGCTTGACTGTTCTGCTTGTATTTTGACACCTAAAATGGTTGAAGCGTCAGCTCACGAAAAAATCAATATCTACACCTATAGCGAGGTTGAAAAGGTATCGGGCTTTGTGGGTGACTTTACAGTAGATATTCGTAAAAAAGCAAGATTTGTTGATATGGATAAATGTACGGGTTGCGGTGTTTGTCAGGAAAAATGTCCGTCTAAGAAAGCTCCGAGTGAGTTTAACAGAGGCTTAAATAACAGACCTGCAATTTACACTCCGTTTGCCCAGGCAATTCCTAATGTACCTGTAATTGATGAAACTCAATGTATTAAGCTTAAAACGGGTAAATGCGGACTTTGTGAAAAAGTTTGTCAGGCTGGTGCTATTAAGTATGACCAGAAAGACGAAATTATATCCCAAAAGTATGGTGCAATTGTAGTTGCCACAGGTTTTGATACAATTTCTCTTGATAACTATGATGAATACGCATATAACCAGAGCAAAGATGTTATCACATCGCTTGAGCTTGAGCGTGTTATGAATGCGGCAGGTCCTACAAACGGACATCTTGAAAGACTTTCTGATGGTAAGCATCCAAAAGAAATCGTATTCATTCAGTGTGTTGGAAGCCGTTGTGATGACAGCAGAGGAAAGAGTTATTGCTCTAAGATTTGTTGTATGTATACAGCAAAGCACGCTATGCTTATCAGAGATAAGTACCCCGATGTAAATGTAACGGTATTTTATATTGATGTTCGTACTCCGGGTAAAAACTTTGATGAGTTCTACAGACGCGCGGTTGAACAGTACGGCGTAAATTATATAAAGGGTCAGGTAGGTAAAGTTATCCCTCAGCCTGACGGCAAGCTTTTGGTTCAGGGTTCGGATTTGCTTGATAATAAGCAGATTTTAAAAGAGGCGGATATGGTAGTTTTAGCAACTGCAATCGAGCCTAACCACGATGTAAGAAAGATTGCTACAATGCTTACTGCAAGCATTGACACAAATAACTTCTTGACCGAAGCTCACGCAAAGCTAAGACCGGTTGAGTCGCCAACTGCAGGCATATTCTTATCAGGTGTGTGTCAGGGACCTAAGGATATTCCCGAAACTGTTGCTCAGGCGGGTGCGGCTGCGGTTAAGGCAATCGGACTTTTAGCAAAGGATAAGCTTATGACTAATCCTTGTACTGCAAAATCAGACGAGCTTTTGTGTAACGGCTGCAGTGCTTGTGCAAATGTTTGTCCTTATGGTGCAATTACCTATGAGGATAAGGAAATCAATGACCACGGAATTCGTGAAACACGCAGAGTCGCAGTTGTAAATAATGCGCTTTGTCAGGGTTGCGGTGCTTGTACGGTAACTTGTCCGTCAGGTGCTATGGACCTTCAGGGATTTTCTAACAGACAGATTTTAGCGGAGGTGGATGCAATATGTCTTTAAACGCAAAATCAGAATTTAAACCCAAAATAGTAGCATTTTGTTGTAACTGGTGTAGCTATGCAGGCGCAGATTTGGCTGGCAGCAGCAGACTCGGTTATCCTGCAGAGGTTAAGATTATAAAGGTTCCCTGCTCATGCAGAGTTAATCCTATGTTTATATTAAGAGCCTTTGAAAAGGGTGCAGACGGCGTTATAATGTGCGGATGCCACCCGGGTGACTGTCATTACAGTACAGGCAACTACTATGCAAGAAGAAGAATGACAATGCTCTTTTCAATGCTTGATTATCTCGGCGTTGAAAATGGCAGAACCCGTGTTGAATGGGTATCTGCGGCAGAGGGCGTTAAATTTTCAACTGTTATGAATGACTTTGTTGAAAAAATCTATTCTCTCGGTGAGAATGTAAGATTGGGGGATTTGAGATGCAAGAGTTAAAAAATCGTGCAAAAGAATTGCTCGAAAACGGAACTGTTGCACGAGTTCTCGGCTGGAGAGCGGGCGATATGCCTTATAATCCCGAACCTGCTTATTTTGAAACTGCAGAAAGTCTTGATGACTTTGTTTACAACGGCTTTTGCGGAGCGAATTTAAGCAAATATATGATAGAAGCATCAAAGCTTGAAGGTAAAACAATGGTTTGCTTAAAGCCCTGTGACACATATAGCTTTAATCAGCTTTTGACCGAGCACAGAATTGACAGAGATAAGGCATATATTGTTGGCGTTGGTTGTAAGGGTAAGCTTGATATTGAAAAAATCAGAAAACAGGGCATCAAGGGAATAGAGAGCATTTCGGGTGCCGAAATGTCAGATGATGCAGAAACTCTTTCTATTAAGACGATATATGGCGACAAGACCTGTAATTACAGCGATGTAATGCTTGAAAGATGTCATGTTTGTAAGGGTAAAGAGCATCAGGTTTTTGATGAGGTAATAGGCGAGTCAAAGGATACTTGTGACAGCGACAGATTTACAGAGGTTGAAAGAATTGAGAAAATGAGTCCTGAAGACAGATTTTTCTTCTTCCAGCAGGAGCTTTCAAAATGTATCCGTTGTAATGCGTGCCGCAATGTATGTCCTGCATGCAGCTGCAGAAAGTGCGTATTTGACAGTAATAAATTTGATTCGGCTCAAAAAGCGAACAGTGATTCATTTGAAGAAAAGATGTTCCACATTATAAGAGCTTATCATGTAGCAGGCAGATGTACCGACTGCGGAGAGTGCAGCCGTGTATGTCCTCAGGGAATACCGCTTCACTTGTTTAACAGAAAGTTCATTAAGGATATAAACGAATTTTACGGAGAATTCCAGGCAGGTGCTGAGGTTGGTGTAAAAGGACCTTTGACCAGCTTTGAGTTTGAAGATGTAGAGCCCGGCATTGTCGGAGAAAGGGGATAATGTATGTATAAGATTGAAAAAGAAAATCTTTCGGCATTATTCCGTTTGATTGCCGAGAGTCAGGAATTATATATTCCTCAGAATGTTGCGGGTCAGGTGAACTTTGGTGTATGGGACGAAAATGCAGAGGTTGACCTTGAAACTTTAAAGACCGTAAAATCACCAAAGGACGCATTCTTTCCGCAGAGTGAAAATTTATACACTTGTAAAAGAGTGGACGGAAAGCTCACAATAACACCCGAAGAGCTTAAAAATCAGGATTTTGTTGTATTCGGAATGAAAGCTTGTGATGTTAAGGGTGTTGAGGTTTTAGACAGAGTATTTTTAACAGACCCGGTTGATAGCTTTTATGCCGCTCGCAGAGAAAGAGGAACAATAGTTGCTCTTGCCTGCAACGAGCCTGAAGAGAGTTGCTTCTGTAAGGCATTCGGTATAGATTGTGCAGACCCAAAAGCTGATGTTGCAGTATGGATGGCAGAAGATGCTCTTTACTGGAAGTCACTTACCGAAAAAGGCGAAAAGCTTACTGAAATCGTAAAAAGCGTTTTAACTGATGCCGATGACAAAAAGGTAGAGGATATAAAGACAAATATTTATAGCATTGTAGAAAAGCTTCCGTATATGAATTTATCATTAGATGGCTGGAATGGCGAGGCGCTTGACGAAAAGTTTAATTCTAAGCTTTGGGAAGAGCTTTATAAGCCTTGCTTAGCTTGCGGAACTTGTACCTTTGTTTGTCCTACTTGTCAGTGCTATGATATTAAGGACTATACAACACCAAACGGTGTACAGCGTTTCCGTTGCTGGGATTCGTGTATGTATTCAGACTTTACTATGATGGCACACGGAAATAACAGAACAAACCAGATGCAGAGATTTCGTCAGAGATTTATGCACAAATTAGTATACTTCCCCGCAAACAATGACGGAATGTATTCTTGCGTAGGTTGCGGAAGATGTGTAGAAAAATGCCCTGCATCACTTAACATTGTTAAAGTTATCAAGGCGTTTTCAAAAGGAGGAGAAAAATAATGTGTGATTGCAACTGTCATGAAAATTATGTAGAAGACACACTTATTCCAAAGGTTGGCGTTATTACGGACATCCGTCAGGAAACCCCTGATGTAAAGACATTTCGTGTAAACGCTCCTGAGGGCGGAAAATTATTTGAGCATATGCCCGGACAGTGCGCAATGATTTGCGTACCGGGAGTAAGTGAGGGTATGTTTTCGATAACATCTTCTCCGACTAACAAAGAATATCAGGAATTCAGTATCAAAAAATGCGGAATGCTTACTGACCATCTTCATTCGCTTGAGGTTGGTGATGAAATCACAGTAAGAGGCCCATATGGAAACAACTTTCCCGTTGAAACTGAATTAAAGGGTAAAAATCTGCTCTTCATTGCGGGCGGTATTGGTCTTGCACCTCTTCGTTCTGTTATCAATTATGTAATAGATAACAGAGAGAATTACGGAACTGTTGATATTTTATATGGTTCTCGTTCAGCTGACGATTTGGTTCAGCTTAAGGAAATTCAGGAAGTATGGTCAAAGACCGACGGTATAAATGTATACCTTACTATTGACCGCGAGCAAGAGGGATGGAGCGGAAATGTAGGTTTTGTTCCCTCGTATTTAAAAGAACTTAATTTCTCAAACGATAAAACCGCTTTGGTTTGCGGACCTCCCATTATGATTAAGTTTGTGCTTCAGGCACTTGAAGAAATGGGATTTTCAAGAGAGCAGGTTTTCACAACTCTTGAATTGCGTATGAAGTGTGGTGTCGGAAAGTGCGGAAGATGTAATATCGGTTCTAAATATGTCTGCAAGGACGGTCCGGTATTCCGTTGTGACGAGCTTGACGAGTTACCTGATGAATATTAAAGAAAGGACTGATATTTAAAATGGAAAATATGGTTAATGTATATTTCTTTGGTAAAAAATATAGCGTACCGGCAGACCTTACAATTATGACTGCAATGGAATATGCGGGTTATACCTTAAACAGAGGTTGCGGTTGCCGTCACGGTTTCTGTGGAGCTTGCGCAACTATTTACAGAATTAAGGGTAAGAATGAACTTAAAACCTGCCTTGCGTGTCAGACTCAGGTTCAGGAGGGAATGTATGTAGCAAGCATTCCATTCTTCCCGACTGATAAGAGAACCTATGATATAAATGAAATTCGTCCAACTCAGCAGATTATGATGGAGTTGTATCCTGAAATTTACAGCTGTATCGGTTGTAATGCTTGTACAAATGCTTGTACCCAGGACTTAAATGTTATGCAGTATATCGCATATGCGCAAAGAGGCGAATTTGAAAAGTGTGCAGAAGAATCTTTTGACTGCGTAGGTTGTGGATGTTGTAGTGTTCGTTGTCCTGCTGAAATTTCACATCCGATGGTTGGACTCCTTTCAAGAAGACTTACGGGTAAGTATATTGCACCCGAAACTGAGCATCTTAAAGCAAGAGTAGAAGAAGTTAATAACGGCGAGTATGACGAGCTTATTGAGCAGATTATGCAAAAGCCTATAACTGAGATGCAGGAACTTTACAATACAAGAGATATAGAGAAATAAGGAGGGAAAATCTATGTTTACACCAGAAATGATGGAATCTGTCAAAAAGGTTGAGGCGACAAGAGAAGCGCGTATGGCTACGGAACCCAGAAGAATGACAGCTGATGAGAAAGATGCCCTTCTTAAAGCTTATCATCCCGACTATCGCGAAGACGGATTTGCTGAAATAAAAATCGGTCCTAACAAGGGACAAAAAGTGCCGTTTGAGCTTGGACATCTGCTTCACTCAAACAGCAGACTTTTAAATGAAGATATCGACCTTACAAAAATAGATTATGATGTTGATGTATTGGTTATCGGTGGTGGTGGAGCAGGTTCATCTGCCGCAATCGAGGCACACGAGGCGGGTGCTGATGTAATGATTGTTACAAAGCTTCGTATCGGCGATGCAAACACAATGATGGCAGAGGGCGGTATTCAGGCAGCTGATAAAGAAAATGACTCACCCGTTCAGCATTATTTAGATGCATTCGGCGGCGGTCACTTTGCGGCTCGCCCTGAGCTTTTAAGACGACTCGTTATGGAAGCTCCCGATGCTATAAAGTGGCTTAACGACCTTGGCGTTATGTTTGATAAAGATGAAGACGGCAGAATGGTAACAACTCACGGTGGCGGTACTTCAAGAAAGCGTATGCACGCTTGTAAGGACTATTCGGGCGCAGAAATTATGAGAACTCTGCGTGACGAGGTATTAAACCGTAAAATCCCCGTTGTTGAATTTACATCAGCAGTTGAGCTTATCAAAGACGATAACGGAAGAGTTGCAGGTGCAGTTCTTTTGAATATGGAAACAGGCGACTATATGGTAGCAAGAGCAAAAACTGTTATCATTGCAACCGGTGGTGCAGGAAGACTCCATTATCAGAACTTCCCCACATCAAATCACTATGGTGCAACCGCTGACGGACTTGTTTTAGGTTATCGTGCAGGGGCTCCGCTTCTTTATCAGGATACAATTCAGTATCACCCGACAGGCGTTGCTTATCCGTCACAGATTTTCGGTGCACTTGTTACGGAGAAGGTTCGCTCTCTCGGCGCAATGCTCGTAAATAAAGATGGTGAAGCGTATGCTCATCCTCTTGAAACCCGTGATGTTTCAGCTTCTGCGATTATTCGTGAATGTGCAAACGGCAAAGGTGTTGAAACACCTTTAGGTTCAGGCGTATGGCTTGATACACCTATGATTGAAATTCTAGGCGGAGAGGGTACAATCGAAAAGAGAATTCCTGCAATGCTTCGTATGTATTTAAACTACGGCATTGATATGAGAAAAGTGCCCATTCTTGTTTATCCTACACTTCATTATCAGAACGGCGGTCTTGAAATCGGCGGTGAAGGCTTTACAAAGGCAATTGACAATCTGTTAGTTGCAGGTGAGGCAGTAGGCGGAATTCACGGCAGAAATCGTCTTATGGGTAATTCACTTCTTGATATTATTGTATTTGGAAGAAATGCAGGTAAGGCTGCTGCTAAAAAATCTAAAGAGGTTACTCTTGGAAATATGAATCTTGACCATATCAAAGAATATGCTGATGAGCTTGAAAAAGCAAATGTTGAAACAAATGATGTATCACCGTTGCTTCTTCCAAAGTACGCCCGTCACGAAAGATAATTTAAAGTAAAGAAGGTTTTATTATGTCATTATTTGGTGGAGTTATCCCCATTACAGGAATTACATTTTTAATGTTTTGCGTATTTGCAATTGCAGCAGTAGGTTATGCGTTTGGCAGAATAACCATTAAGGGCGTATGCCTTGGCGATGCGGCAGTATTTGTTATGGCGCTTGTGTTTGGTGCACTTTTCTATCAGCCGCTTGAAACTCAGCTTTCTGCTGAAGTTGCGGATAAGGCACTTACCATTATTGAAAATTTAGGACTTATCCTCTTTGTAACATCTGTTGGCTTTATTGCAGGCCCTAAGTTCTTTGCCAATATGAAAAAGAACTTTAAGTCTTATGTTCTTTTAGGTATTGTAATTATTCTGGCAGGCGGTTTATCTGCAGTTGCTTGTATTATGATGGGCAAGGTAATCGGCTTTGGTTCTTCTATCGAAACCTCTGACGGTTTTACTGCAATGATAGTTGGCTTATTGTCAGGTTCGCTTACATCAACTCCCGCATTTTCTGCGGCTAAGGCAACTGTTGCTCCTGAATATACAAGTCTTGTATCGGTTGGACATGGTATTGCGTATATCTTTGGTGTAATCGGTGTTGTATTGTTTGTGCAGATTATTCCAAAGCTTACAAAGGCTAATATGGATGAAGAGCGTGCAAAGATTTCAGGCGCACAACAGACCGAAACTGTAAAGAAGTTTGAAGGTAAGCTTTTAGAGCTTGATGAGCACGGCTTTGGTGCATTTGCTCTTGCGGCAGTGTTTGGTGTTATAGTTGGTAAAATTATGATTCCGCTAACGGCAAACGGACTTTCAGGCAACTGCTTCTCGCTTACCACAACCGGCGGATGTCTTTTAGCATCGCTTGTGTTTGGACATTTTGGCAGAATTGGCAAGCTTTCTATTATGCCAAAGCAGTCAACATTAAAGCTTTTCAGAGAGCTTGGACTTATGCTTTTCTTAATAGGTGCAGGTATCCCGGGAGGAGCTGAATTTGTTGCAAACTTTGACCCGATGTATTTTGTATACGGTGCAGTTATGACAATATTCCCGATGATTATTGGATATTTGTTTGCAAAGTATGTATTAAAGCTCAGCCTTTTAAATAATTTAGGCTCGCTTACGGGTGGTATGACATCAACTCCGGCTCTTGGTACACTTATCAATACTGCGGGAACTGAAGATGTTGCAGCGGCTTATGCTTCAACATACCCAATTGCATTGATTGCAGTTGTATTGATATCACAATTCCTTATTATTTTGTTCTAAAAAGAGGTGTGTATAATGCGTGAAATAAATGTAGCACAGCTTACAGATGTTATAGAAAAGTTGTGTATTGATGCAAACAATCATCTTCCTGAAGATGTAAAGTGTGCAATAAAGAACTGCCGTGCGTGCGAGGACGGCGAGATTGCAAAAGGTGTTCTTGATAATATTATCGAAAACTTTGAAATTGCGGATAACGAGAATGTACCCATCTGTCAGGATACAGGTATGGCGTGCGTATTTCTTGAAATTGGTCAGGATGTTCACTTTGTGGGCGGAGATTTGACCGATGCAATAAATGAGGGTGTTCGCAGAGGTTATGACAAAGGATATCTTAGAAAATCCGTTGTTAAAGACCCGGTAAGAAGAGGTAATACAGGTGATAACACGCCTGCAATGATTTATACAGAAATCGTACCCGGTGAGAATGTAAAAATCACAGTTGGTCCAAAAGGCTTTGGCAGCGAGAATATGAGTGCTATAAGAATGTTTAAGCCATCTCACGGACTTCAGGGTATTAAAGATTTCATAATCGAAACGGTAGAAACTGCAGGACCTAATCCATGTCCTCCTATGGTCGTTGGAGTAGGTATCGGCGGAACCTTTGATAAAGCGGCACTTCTTGCAAAGAAAGCGCTTATGAGACCTCTTGACTCTGAAAACCCAGACCCATTCTATGCAGACCTTGAAAAAGAGATGCTTGAGAAGATTAACGAGCTTGGCATAGGTCCTCAGGGCTTTGGCGGAAAAACTACCGCAATCGGTCTTAATATCGAAACGCTTCCCACTCATATTGCGGGTATGCCCTGTGCAATAAATATAAATTGCCATGTTACAAGGCATAAGTCGGAGGTGTTATAATGGCTAAGAAAATAAATTTACCACTTACCGAGGAGCTTGCAAAAACTCTTAAGGCAGGCGATGAAGTTTTATTGACGGGAACAATTTATACATCCCGTGATGCAGGCCACAAAAGAATGTGCGAGGCGCTTGAAAGAGGAGAAGAACTTCCATTTGACCCGACAGATGCTACTATATATTATGTAGGTCCAACACCTGCAAAGCCGGGACAGGTTATAGGTTCGGCAGGTCCGACCACAAGCGGCAGAATGGATGCATATGCTCCGACTATGATGTCTGTCGGCGCAAGAGGAATGATAGGCAAGGGAGCAAGACTTCCTGAAGTAATTGACGCTATGAAGAAATACAGCGGTGTTTACTTTGGCGCAATCGGCGGAGCAGGAGCGCTTCTTGCAAAGTCGATAAAAGAGGCTGAACTTGTTGCCTTTGAAGATTTAGGCGCAGAGGCTTTAAGACGCCTTTATGTTGAGGATATGCCCCTCGTTGTAATTATAGACGCTGAGGGCAATAATCTTTACGAACAAGGCAGAGAAGCCTATTTAAAGAACAAAAAGTAATATAAAAGCGGTTGCATTGCAACCGCTTTATATTTTAATGTTAAGTAAGTTTTCGGCGTTTTTATACAGAATTTTTTCCATATCGGAGTCGCTTAACTTTAGCTTTTCTAAAAGTTTAAGAGTATTTAAAGGATCGTGCATAGGAAAATCCGAACCGAATAAAATTCTGTCTGTGCCGTGCTTTAATATTATTTTCTTGGCTCTGTCGCTGTCCATAAATTCAAGCGCACTTGACAGGTCAAAATATACATTTCCCGAAGTGCCCGCAAGATATTCTTCACCTTCGTCCCACACACTATATCCGCCAAGATGTGCGGCAATTATGGTAAGGTCGGGAAACATATCGTGAATTTTACGAAGCTTTTTCGGGTGTGAAAAATCAGTATTTTTATCACCTATGTGGAAAAGCATAGGAAGCTTTCCCTTTGCGCTTTCGTAAATCGGGAAAGCTTTTTTGTCATCAAGAGCAAAATGCTGAAAATCGGAATGTATCTTGATTCCGTAAAGTCCAAGCTCTGAAATTCGACCTACCTCTGCGGGAATATCATCAAAATCGGGATGCATCGTACCAAAACCGATAAAATCATCGCTATATTCCTTGCAAAGCGAAGAAATATAGTCGTTTACATTCTGCACCTGCTCGCTCTTTGTGGCGGTAGAATGAATAAGACATTTTGTCATTTTGCCCGCGCGAACTTCTTTTAATATGTTTTCGAGAGTGCCGACAGAATACATAGGCACCTTGTAATAATCACCCGTTGCATTGGTTGCTTTTTCGGCAATCTTTTCGGGAAAGATATGCACATGTGAGTCAAAAATCTTCATTTGTTGTCATCCTTTATTCAATATTTAAGAAAGATTGCTCTGTTTCATGAGATTTTGCTCTTGCCATAAGATTTGGAATGGCAAGATGAGGGGGCATTCCCTCAAATAATACCTTGTAAGCCTCATTTATTATGGGCATTTCAACGCCAACCTTGTCGGCAAGTTCTTTTGCGGCACGACAGGTCTTAACGCCCTCAACCACCATTTTGACCTCAGCTGTGGCTTCTTCGCAGGTTTTGCCCTGACCGATTAAAATGCCCGCTCTGCGGTTTCTTGAATGCATACTTGTGCATGTTACGATTAAATCGCCTATTCCTGATAGACCATAAAAGGTTTCAACCTTTGCGCCCATCGCAACGCCGAGCCTTGCAATCTCAACCATACCTCTTGTCATAAGAGCGGCTTTTGTATTATCTCCCATATTCATTCCGTCTAAAACGCCTGCACAAAGTGCAATGGCATTTTTAAGAGAACCGCCGAATTCTACGCCGAGCATATCCGAGTTTGTATAAACCCTGAATGTTGGATTCATAATTATATCCTGAATTTTGTTGCTGATTTCAAGATTTTCAGAAGCAATAACATTGGTTGTGGGAATACCCTTTGAAACCTCTTCAGCGTGGCTCGGACCTGACATAACTGCGATGTTGCAGTTTGGAAGCTCTTGTTTTAAAACTTGAGAAAGAGTAAGGTGTGTATTTTCTTCAATACCTTTTGAGATGTTTAATATAATCTGATTGTCCGACACATACGGAGCAAGGCTTTTTGCAGTCTGCCGCATAGCGTGTGACGGTGTTGCTGTTATTATAATGTCGGCAATTCCGCACTTTGAGATATCGGAAGTAAACTTAACCGACTCGGGAATTTTAACG
This sequence comes from Clostridia bacterium, assembly GCA_045661045.1. GTDB lineage: Bacteria > Bacillota > Clostridia > Monoglobales > Monoglobaceae > UMGS1820. The sequence goes on along the minus strand of JAZREZ010000037.1, from coordinate 8,393 downwards.
CCGGGTAAAAAAGGCTTGTTTTCGTGGTATTTTTCAAGGTCTTTATATTCTGACTCAAGATACGACCAAAGCAGAATATCGTGACCGTGATTTGCAAGCATTACAGCGATTGCAGTACCCCAACTGCCTGAACCGATAATGTTGATTTTTGCCATAATATCAGACCTTTCTATTTTTTAGTGAGTTTACTCTCGGTGCCGTTTAACAGGCGTTTAATATTTTCTCTGTGGCGGTATATTGCAAGTGAGCTTAAAATAATCGTAAATATGATATAGCCTATGTTATCAGTTTCAAAAATAATTGCCGCAAGAATAAACAAAGCCGCACCGATAACACTGCCGAGAGATACATACTTGGTAATTGCCATTATAGCAATCGAAAGTATAGCTATTACAAGTGCAATCTGCCAGTTTGCAAAAAAGTATGCGGTAACTGAAACAAGTATTCCTTTTCCGCCCTTAAAATTAAAATAGAGGGGGAAGTTATGACCAAGTACCGAACCAAAGCCCGCTGCATATACGGCAAGATCTCTGTTTTCAGCGCCGAGCGGAGTATACTTTGCAAGCAAAATCGCAACTATGCAACAAATTGCAGATTTTAAACAATCACCAAGTGTTACTAAGAGTGCGGCAAACTTTCCGTAGGTTCGAAGGGCGTTAGTTGCGCCGGCATTACCGCTCCCGTGAGAGCGAATATCGTCCCCTCCCATCGCTTTGCCTACAATTATAGCACAGCTTATGCTTCCTATAAGATAAGAAACTACAGCAATTATAATTAACCAAAGAATAGTCATAACAATCTCCTTTACTTAGTTTTTTCGCGTATTATAAATTTAATGGGCGTACCCTCAAAACCAAATTTTGCTCTTAATTGATTTTCAAGGTATCTTATATATGAATAATGAGCAAGTTCTGCATTGTTTACAAACAAAACAAATGTAGGAGGCTTTGTGGATGCCTGAGTAGCATAATAAATTTTAAGTCTTTTACCCTTATCAGAGGGCGGTTGAACCATAGCAATTGCCTCGTTTATAACATCGTTTAAAAGTCCGGTTGAAATACGCTTTGAATTTTCCTCAACAACTGAATTGATAAGCGGGAAAAGCGTTTCAACACGGCTGCCCGTCTTTGCCGAAATAAAGGCAGATGGGGCATACATCATAAAGTTAAAGCCTTCCTTTATGCGAAGCTGAAAGTTCTTCATAGTATTTGTTTCTTTTTCGACAATATCCCATTTGTTTATGACAATTATGCTTGCCTTGCCCTGCTCGTGAGCATATCCCGCAATCTTTGTGTCCTGCTCGGTTATACCCTCGCTTGCATCAACCATTATAAGACACACATCCGCTCTGTCGACTGCGGTAAGAGCGCGTACCACACTGTAACGCTCAACATCTTCAGAGATTTTGCCTCGTTTTCTCATTCCTGCAGTATCAATCAAGACATACTTTTGACCGTCTTGTTCATAAACACTGTCAATGGCGTCGCGGGTAGTTCCCGCAATATCGCTGACAATTACACGGTTTTCGCCAAGAATTTGATTAACCAAAGAGGATTTACCCGCATTTGGCTTGCCGATTATTGCAACTTTAATGGAGTTATCTTCTTCGTTGTCATTTAAATCTTCGGGGAATTGAGCAACAACCTCGTCTAAAATATCGCCAACGCCAAGTCCGTGAACTGACGATACGGGATATGGGTCACCAAGTCCCAAGTTATAAAATTCATACATCTCCATCGGCGGATTTCCGGGAGCGTCTACTTTGTTGCAGACAAGCATAACGGGTTTTCCGCACTTTTGAAGCATAGCCGCAACATCATTGTCTGCGGCTGTTAAGCCTTCTTTTATGTTGACCATAAAAAGAATGACATCAGCCATATCAATAGCAAGATTTGCCTGATTTCGCATTTGCGAAAGTATAATGTCATTGGTATTTGGCTCAATTCCACCTGTGTCAATTAAGGTGAATTCCTTGCCGCACCATTCAGCATCTGCGTAAATTCTGTCGCGGGTAATACCGGGAGTGTCCTCTACAATGGAAATTCGTTTGCCGGTTATTTTGTTAAATAATGTGGATTTGCCAACATTAGGTCTGCCGACTATTGCAACTATTGGTTTCATTGGTTTCCTCCTGTTCTATGAAAGAAATGCATCAAGCAATTCAAAGCCGTCGTTTTGTACTATCTCAACCTTTGTCGAAAGTGCCTTTTCGATATCAGGTATCGTGGTGTTATCAAGTAAAATATCCTCGTTATGCCGAAGCAGAGAAGAGGGAAGAAGCAAAACCTCACCTAAATCTCTGTCCTTTAGCTGCTCAATAATATCCTTGCCGGTTAAAAGTCCGCTGACAGTAATTTTACTGCCGAAAAAGTTGTTTTTAATCGGGATAACAGATATCATATCTCCGTCTAATTTATCAGCAAGGCTCTTTATAACGGGGTAGGCGCAAAATCCGGTAGCCACAGTTTTTCTGCGGTTTGGCGTTTTTTTATCCCCAAGAGCATCGCTGAATTCGTGTATCAATGATGCACAAAGCCCTACGCCGTTTTCGATTTGCGGAAAGCCGTCATATTCTTCGTAATCAGGAAAAGATAAATCTGCCGCAAGATAAAATTCATCGGCTAAATAAAATAGGTTTGTGCCAAATTCTTCTTTGAATTTAGTTTGCCACTTTTTTACTTGGGATATAACAGAAATTGCAGCTTCTTTGGTAAATGGTTTAATTTCAGCAAGACCTTCTCTGTGGTCTGAAAGTCCTACGGGAACGATAGACACACTCTCTACTGAAAAACCGAGTGATGCTATGTCCTTAATTGTTCTGTCAAGCTCAACGCCGTCATTATATCCGGGACAAAGCACGATTTGTGCGTTTATGTTAAGTCCGCCGTCTGCAAGGCGTTTAAGGTAATCCATTATTTTGCCCGCATTTTTGTTGTTTAGCATTTTCTGCCTGAGTTCAGGATTTGTGGTGTGAACAGATATGTTAATTCTCGGAATGTTATATTCAAGAATTCTGTCAATGTCGCTATCTGTCATATTGGTCATTGTGACATAATTGCCCTGCAGAAATGATAAGCGATAGTCATCATCCTTAAAATAACAGCTGTTTCGCATACCCTTTGGAAGTTGGTCAATAAAGCAGAACACGCATTTGTTGTGGCACGCTTTAGGTGTATCAATTAAAAGTGTTTCAAAAATTATACCAAGCGGCTCAAAATCCTCGTTAAAGATTTTAAAGGTGTTGGTTTCTGTCTTTATCGTTATATCCTCATTGCAAGAGGAGTAGGCATAGTCAAGGTAATCGTTTATCGGTATGTCGTTTATATGAGTTATTACATCACCCGAACGCAAGCCGGCTAAATCGGCAAGAGAGCCCTTTTGAATTTCAGCGATTTTAGCAGACATTTCATACACCTCCAATCAGAATAAATTATACCATAATATCTTCTATATTACAAGGAAAAATTTGCAAACAAAAACAACTGCGAAAAATTTCCGCAGTTGTTTATTGTATACAAAATGTTAGGCTTCGGTTTTGATAACCTCTTTGCCCTTATAGAAGCCGCAAGCCTTGCAAGCTCTGTGAGGCATCTTGAATTCGCCGCAGTTAGGACAAGAAATCATACCGGGAAGTGTAAGCTTCCAGTTTGCTCTTCTCTTATCTCTTCTTGCTTTTGAAGTCTTTCTCTTTGGAACTGCCATATTGTATAACACCTCTTTCTGATTGATATAATGGGTAAAAACCCAAACAAAGATTACCTTTGCATATTCTACAACAGTTTGTCCAGAACATCAAATCTGGGGTCGGTGGTGCGGGTATCGCAACCGCAATCACCAAGATTAAGATTTTTGCCGCAATCTGCACAAAGACCTTTGCAATCTTCGCTGCACAAATTCTTTGACGGAAGATTCATATACAAATTGGTGTATATAATTTCGTCAAAATCAACGGCTGTACCCGAAAATGTGATAATATCGGGGTCATCGTTGTCTGAAAATAAATCCTCTTTTTTAAGTCGCTCGTCAATATCAAAATCGACAACGGTTTCAAAGCTCTCTGTGCAGCGGTCACAAGTAAGAATTACAGTTGCAACTGCCTTTCCGATAAGCTCAATTGTGCCGCCCATATTCTGAGCGTGCCCCTCAAAGCAGATGGGATTTTTCAGACTAAAATTGTCGTTTTCGGCAAGAGGAAGAGCAAGCTCTTCTTTAATCTCCATTTTTTTGCCGTCAAAATTCAGTATTGGTGAAAGATTAAGTTCCATTCATATCCTCCGCACTACTTGAAAAAACAACAAACAGACGGCAATTATTATACCGCACCATTGTTGTTTTGTCAAGTGCTTTTACGAATTTTTTAATGAATTTATTTGTCTGCTAAAAATGCATTGATTTTAGCAACCAATTCATCAGCATCAACGCCATGAACTGCAGCAGCCTGAGCGATGCTCTCGCCTGAAGCTGATGGACAGCCAAGACAGTGCATTCCGATTTCAAGGAAAAATTCAGCAGTTCCCGGATGAATCTGAAGTGCATCTAAAATAATAGTATCTTTTGTTACCTGTTTCATAATAAATCAAGTCCTTTCTTTATTTGTCAAGTGTTACAGTCTGGGTTGCTTCGTCCCAGCCTACAGTATAGCTGAAAGCTTCTGCAAGGAAGCGAATCGGTATATATGTTCTGCCGATTGCATTATCAATATACACGGCAGTATCCATCATAATTGTTTTAGTATCGCCTGTTTCCATAGGAACTACGAAAAGTGTAGAGTTTCCATCCTGCATAATAACAGTTAAATCATTTGATACAACGGTTATGGTTCTTGTTTCTTCGTCAAAGCCGACATCATATTCCAAAAATTCAGAAACGAATCTTACAGGAACAAAGGTTCTGTCATCTTTTTCCTGAATTACACCCATATCAGCGGGGATTTCAGCAACTGTTCCGTTGATTTTGATTGTGCTTGCTGCCGCAAAGCAGGGGGCAGCCATCAAAAGAAGAGCAAGTGTTAAAGCGATAATTTTAAAAAAGTTGTCTTTCATATTTTTATCTCCTTAAAGTTCATCAATAAAATCTTCCATTGAAACGATATTATCAGTTTCAGCAGGGGCTGATGTTAAAACAACATCTGTGCCGTTATATTCTACATCGTAGCCAAGAGCCTGAGCAAAGAAACGAACGGGCACATACATTCTTGCTTCGTCATTGTTGATAAATACATTGGTGTCCATCTGGATTACAGTTCCGTCGCCAAATGCGGGAAGAACATAGAACTTATCGCTAAGCTCGGGATTTCCGCAGATTACAAAATAGGAAATGCCTGTTTCTTCGTTAGTAGCAACCGCACTTTGCTGCTCGTCATTATATGTAACTGTGCAGCCGAGATATTCAGCAACGAAACGGATTGGAACAAATGTTCTGCCATCAACTTCGCAAACCTTGCCCATACCTTCGGGGATGGTAACGGTTTCATTATCAATAACAATCTGTTCTGCAGATGCAAATGCCGCACTGCAAGCGCAAAGCATTGCAAAAACAAGTGCAAATACAGAAATTCTTCTTAAGATTTTCATAAAAAATCCTCCTAAAATCTTGATAGAAATATTTTAACATAGTTTCCTAAAGATTTCAAGAGGATTTTTAAATATCTTCCAAAGTAATTCGAACACCTTTTTTATAAATTGCTTCAATTATTTCTCCCTCGGTGACAGTTTTTGTGATATTTAAGTTGTCATCGACAATATGTACGATTGCATATCTGTTGTAGGATAATAATTTGAAAATTTTTCTTGCGGGCATTTTTGAATTTCCACACATAACAAATGCTTTGCTGAAATCTGTTTCCGAAAGTTTTTCTTTATAGCAAAGAACTTCTTTTAGGCTTGCCCTTGTTATGTTTTTCTGTTCGGCAAAAAGGCTTCCCAATAAAAATACTCCAATCAAAATGAGCGAAAAGTTAAACCTTAAAAAAACAATTGAATATGCCGATAAAACAAATAAAAGCACAATGGGTATACGACTGATTTTAAGCGTGAAATTATACGCTTTAACAGCACCAAGCTTTAAAGTGAGATATGCCTTTAAAATTCTGCCCCCATCCAAAGGAAGAGCGGGAAGAAGATTTATAACCGCCATCGATACATTCAGGTATAAAAGATGCAACGCAAGCTCATTTGTATGATTAAAATACAAAATTCCCGCAAAGCATATATTAAAAAATGGGCCAGAAATTGCAATCAGTATCTCGTGTGCGGGATTTTTTATTATATCGGATTTTAGTCCTGCGCATATACCAAATGGCTGAATTTCAATATAAGCTATGCCGACACCCAGCTTTTTTGCGGTGAGTATGTGACAAAGTTCGTGAAAGAGCGCGGTAAGATATGAGGCAAGAAATAAGCCGTAGTAATTTCCGAGTATGGATGCGATTAAAAGCGGAAAAAATAAGAGATTAACTCTGACTCTTTTAAAAAGCGTTACGCAAAAGCGAGTCATTTAAACACCTTGCTTAAGTCGTAGCGGATTGCTCTTCCAAACGATGCAGAGTATGCTGAAAGGGAGCTGCTTTGGTGCATTCCCAATAAGATTGCCGAAAAAACAAGAGTTACGATAATTTGTTTGATGAATAATTTAAAAAATTTTTTCAAAGCTATCACCTCATAATATTTTATTTAGGATTGTCCGTATTTATGCTTGAAAGTTTTTGGTATTTAGTGTATGATAAGGATAGGATTGGAGGGTAAATATGTATAAGGCTAAATTTGAAGCGTGTCTTAAACGGGTGCAAAAACCCGCAAGATATATAGGTAATGAATTTAACAGCGTGCATAAAGACGGAAAAGACCTGATGTCATTTGCGTTTTGTTTTCCTGATGTTTATGAGGTAGCAATGTCGCATCTTGGGATGAAGATACTCTATCATATGTTAAACGACCGTGACGATACGGTTTGCGAGCGTGTTTTTGCACCCTGGGATGATATGGAACAGGAAATGATAAAGGAGGGCATACCGCTTTTGTCGCTTGAAAGCTATAAGCCTGTTCGTGAGTTTGATATTGTAGGCTTTACCCTGCAGTATGAGATGAGCTATTCAAATATTGTGAATATGTTAAAGCTTTCAGGTATACCTCTTAAAGCTAAAGAGCGTACCGAGAAAGACCCGTTTGTTTGTTGCGGAGGACCGTGTGCATATCACGCAGAGCCGCTTTCTGATTTGGTTGACTTTTTCATCTTAGGCGAGGGTGAAGAGGTAAACGGCGAGATAATGGATGTTTATAAAGAGTGGAAAGCAAACAATGAAACAAGAGAGGAATATCTTGAAAGGCTTTCAAAGATAGAGGGGATATATGTTCCGTCTTTTTATGATGTCGAGTATAACGAGGATAATACAATAAAGTCCTTTAAACCAAACAGAGCGGGAGTTCCGCAAAAGGTAAAAAAGCGTATAATAAAAGACCTTGATAATACTTACATTCCCGAAAAGCTGATTGTGCCGTTTATGGAAACAGTTCACGACAGAATTATGCTTGAACTGTTCAGGGGTTGTATAAGAGGTTGCAGATTTTGTCAGGCGGGGTATATTTACAGACCTGTAAGAGAGCGTTCGGTGGAAAAGCTTTTGTCGGTTGCCGAAAATTCTATAAACGCAACGGGATACGAAGAAATGTCAATGACATCACTCAGTACAAGCGACTATACAAAGCTTTTTGAATTGACAGACGGATTGCTTGAGCTTACTGTGGATAAAAAGATAAATTTATCGCTTCCGTCGCTTCGTGTTGACAATTTTTCTATGGAACTTATGGAAAAGGTACAAAAGGTTAAGAAAAGCGGTCTCACATTTGCTCCCGAGGCGGGAAGTCAGAGAATGAGAGATGTAATAAATAAAAATGTTTCGGAAAATGACCTCATAACATCGGCAACACTCGCTTTTGAGGGCGGCTGGAATACGGTGAAGCTGTATTTTATGATAGGACTTCCCTATGAGGAATTTGACGATATTGCAGGCATATCACGCCTTGCTGAAAAGGTTGTTGACTGCTATTATCAGAGCGAAAAAACGAATAAACGCCGCCCTGTAAATGTAACGCTCAGCGTGGCAAGCTTTGTGCCCAAGCCCTTTACTCCTTTCCAGTGGGCGGCTCAGAATACGATGGACGAGCTTTCAGAAAAACAGCTTTTCCTTAAAAATGAGATTCGTAACCGTAAAATAAAATATAACTATCACCAGAGTGATGTAAGCGTGCTTGAAGGCGTGTTTGCAAGAGGTGACAGAAAGCTTTCAAAGGTTCTTATCCGTGCACCCGAGCTTGGCTGTAAGCTTGACGGGTGGAATGAATGCTTCAATCTTGATGCGTGGAAGCAGGCATTCAGTGACTCGGGAATTGATATGG
>JAZREZ010000036.1:0-16197 GCA_045661045.1 Clostridia bacterium | reverse complement strand
ACCTATGCATATGGGTAATGCAAGAGGAGGCGCTCTCGGCGATTGTCTTGCATCTGTGCTTGAATATGCGGGCTACGAGGTTACAAGAGAATTTTATGTAAACGATGCGGGCAACCAGATAGAAAAGTTTGCAAATTCTTTGAACGCAAGATACATTCAAGCGCTCAATGGCGAAGATGCCATTGAATTCCCTGAAGATGGCTATCATGGCGACGATATTAAGGAACACGCCAAAAACTTTATTGAAATAAACGGCGATAAGCACCTTAATGTTTCGGAAGAAGAAAGAAAGGCGGCACTCGTTGACTATGCTCTTGAAAAGAATGTAGAGGCGCTTAAGTCAGACCTTTTAAAATACCGAATTGAATATGATGTGTGGTTCAGGGAGAGTCAGCTTCATAATGACGGCGAGGTAATGGCGGCAATTCAAAAACTTACTGACAACGGCTATACCTATGAACAAGACGGTGCAGTATGGCTCAACTGCGAAAAGATGGGACTTGAAAAGAACGAAGTTTTAATCCGACAGAATGGCATACCCACATATTTTGCGGCAGACATTGCGTACCATATAAATAAGTTATCGACTCGAGGTTATGATTGGGCGATTAACATCTGGGGCGCTGACCATCACGGCCATGTCGCAAGAATGAAGAACGCTTTGGGTGCAGTTGGCCTTAATCCCGACGGACTTGATGTAGTTTTGATGCAGCTTGTACGCCTTACCCAGAACGGCGAGGTTGTAAGAATGTCAAAGAGAACGGGCAAAGCCATTACGCTTTCCGATTTGCTTGAAGAAATCAGCGTTGATGCCGCAAGATTTTTCTTTAATATGAGAAGTGCGGGCAGCCACCTTGACTTTGACTTAACGCTTGCGGCAGAGCAGAGCAATGATAACCCTGTGTTTTATGTTCAGTATGCTCACGCAAGAATTTGCAGTATTTTAAGACTTTTGAAAGAAGAAGGCATTGATGTTAAAAAATATGCAGACATCAACCCCGCAGTTTTAAAGGAAGAGGCAGAGATTGCGCTCCTTAAGAAGCTTGCGGATTTACCTGAAGAAATCAGGGCGGCGGCACTCGCTTTAGAGCCTGCAAAAATTACCAGATATGTTATGGAGCTTGCGACAGACTTCCATTCGTTCTATAACTCCTGCAGAGTTAAGGGCGAGGAAGAAGAGCTTATGGAGGCAAGACTCAAGCTTATTGACAGTGTGCGCATAGTGCTCGGCGGAATTTTAAAGATGCTCAAAATCAGCGCACCCGAAAAAATGTAAAGGCGAGGGAACCTATATGAAGAAACTGATTGCGGTTTTTCTGCTGATAATGCTTTATGCGACACCGACCTTAGCGGAAAACCCCGACCATTTTGTAAAGGTATACGGATATAATGCAAAGCTTTACTACTGTGACTACCCGACAGGCAGAGTAGTGCTGCGTGAGCTTAATCATACGGGCAACAACTCTGAGGCGAACAGTATGGCTAGGCAGTCCGAGTATCTTGAGGTAAGAATAGCGCCAAACAGAATAATGTCAAAGGATAATTCTCCGGTTACGATAGAGGATTTGAATTTGTATGTGGATAACAGCGTTTTTGTCATAATGGCAAAAAAAGCAGACGGCAGTTTTGTAATACCATATTTAAAATTTAAATAAGAGGGGAAAATATGAAAAAATCAATCAAAAAATTGCTTGCGGCATTGCTCGCAGGAATAATGATAATCAGCTCCTTTAACATAGTGCTTGCAGACGATAAAGACGAGCAGAGAGCAGAATTTATCAAAATGGTGGTTGAGCATTTATCTATCTATGCAAGATATGACGAGGTAAGTCAGGCAAGTCTTTATAAATCGGCACTTCTTGAGATTGCAGAAAAATATCCCGAAATGTATGAACCCATTATGAAAGGGTTACTTGAATCTATCGACGAACATTCCGAATATTATAATAAGGAAGAAGCCACTCTTTTGATGGAGCAGATAACCGGTGAGATAATCGGTATAGGAATTACATTTCAGATGTCATCTGCGGGCGTTGAGGTGGTAAGCGTTGTTCGCGATACTCCCGCTGAAAAAGCCGGAATTCAGGTCGGCGACATAATCGTATCTGCTGATGGGCAAGAGCTTGCGGGTATGAATTCGGATACTGCGGCAACCTACATCAGAGGCGCAGAGGGAACAGCAGTAAGAGTAGGGGTAAAACGCAAGGGTGTTGCAAGTACAATCTATTTTGATATTATCCGTGAGAAGATAACAGGCACGTCGATAGAGCATAAAAGCTTCAAAGATGGCGACAAAGAGCTTATGTATATAGCGGTTTACGGATTTGTGAGCAACACCGCAGAGGAATTTGAAAAGTCACTTATGCTGGCAGAGGCGGCAGGAATTGAAAATATTATAATTGATTTAAGGGATAATGGCGGCGGAATATTTGAGCAGGCGATAGAAATGGCGAGATGCCTTTTGCCCGAGGGTGCAAAGATAACCACCGAGGACAGAAAAATGAAAATGCTCAATGTTACGTATACATCTGATAATAAAAATCCGTTTGAATTCAACACGGTAGTGCTTATAAATGAGAATTCGGCAAGTGCGTCAGAGGTTCTGGCGGCGGCGCTTGCTGAGAATGAAAAAGCAACACTGATTGGCAAAAAATCATACGGCAAGGGTACTATTCAAACCGTTATGAATTTGGTGAATGAGGATATGATAAAGTATACCACTGGATATTATTTAACTCCTCTTGGCAACAACATTAACGGAAAAGGAATTGCCCCTCACAACTTGGTAGAAAATGACCTTGTCCCATTTGATATAGAGAATTATGAAAAGTTTGGGGCGCTCGGCGTTTATATAGAAGGTGATGTGTCACCCGAAATCAAAAACGCAAAGGCTCTTTTAAAGGAATGGGGAACCTTTAACGGCGAGATAAATGAGAATTTTGACCACGAGCTTTTTGAAGCAATCTATAAGTTCCAGAATGAAACGGGACTTTTTCCGTACGGAGCACTCGACCTTACAACCCAGCACGAGCTTTATACAAGGATGAGTCTTAGCAAGGTTGTAAAGGATAATCAGTTAACTTCGGCATTTGCACACTTTGGGATGACAATAGAATAATAAAAAGGTGTTTCAATATTGAAACACCTTTTTGGTTATAAAAAAAGGCTCTCGGTTGAGAGCCTTTTAAGTTTCTTAGTGAATGATAGCCTGCTCGGTTTCCTTATCGAAGAGGTGAATTTTGTTTGCATCAAATGCAATCTTAATTCTGTCGTCAACCTTAGCAGTTGTACGAGGATTAACTCTTGCAGTAAACTTTGCATCGTTAATATCAAAGTAGAGATAAGTTTCAGCACCCATCATTTCTGTGTGGTTGATGTCTGCATCAAATACACAGTCAGGCATAGCTGCGATATACGCTTCATCATCGTAAATATCCTCAGGTCTGATACCCATAATAACCTGCTTGCCGTTGTAAGCCTGAAGAGCTTCATTCTTGCCCTTGCCGTCAGGAAGCTTGATGCTGAATGCATCATTTGTAAGATATGTGCCGTCTGCTTTGCATTCAACGGTAACATCAATAAAGTTAATCTGAGGGCTTCCGATAAAGCCTGCAACGAATACATTGCAAGGATATGAATAGAGGTTAGAAGGTGAATCAACCTGCTGAACGATACCATCCTTCATAACAACGATTCTTGTACCCATTGTCATAGCCTCTGTCTGGTCGTGTGTAACGTAGATAAAGGTTGTTTCGAGCTTTCTGTGGAGCTTACTGATTTCAGCTCTCATCTGAACTCTGAGCTTTGCATCAAGGTTTGAAAGAGGTTCGTCCATAAGGAATACCTTAGGTTCACGAACTATGGCACGACCAAGAGCAACACGCTGACGCTGACCACCTGAGAGAGCCTTAGGCTTTCTGTCAAGAAGATGATCAATACCCAAAATCTGAGCAGCCTCTTGTACCTTTCTCTTAATTTCGTCCTTAGGAACCTTTCTGAGCTTGAGTGCAAAAGCCATATTCTCAAAAACAGTCATGTGAGGATAAAGAGCATAGTTCTGGAAAACCATAGCGATATCTCTGTCCTTAGGAACAACATCGTTCATAAGTTTGTCGCCTATGTAAAGTTCACCTGAAGTGATTTCTTCAAGTCCGGCAATCATTCTAAGTGTGGTTGACTTACCACAGCCTGAAGGACCTACGAATATGATAAACTCCTTATCTTCAATTTCTAAGTTAAAATCTGTGACAGCAGTAAAGCCGCCGGTGTAAGTCTTTGTGATATTTTTAAGACTCAAGCTTGCCATAATAAAACCTCCTAGAGTGCACAATTAACTTAATTTACTTCATACATTATAACACGAATGTTTCAAAATTGTTAGAGGCTAAATAAACAAATTTAAAAAAAGTTTTTAGTGATTATGTATAAAGTTGAAAAAAATACATTTTTGGCGCTAAAATAATAACCAAAAAAACATATTTTTTAGCGTAGATACTTGAAAAATATCTACAAATGGGTTATAATGGGCAGGATTGAAAAATTTGAAAAGAGAGATGATTAAAATGTTAAGAGTCGGCATTCTGGGAGCGACAGGATATGCAGGTATAGAAACTGTCCGTTTGCTTCTTAAACACAGCAAGGTTGAAATTACGAGAATAGTATCACATTCTTATGAGGGGACTAAAATATCCGAGCTTTATCCAAGTCTTAAGGGTATATGTGATATAGAATGCACAGGTCTTGATGTTTCTGATATAGCAGAAAACTGCGATCTGGTGTTTACGGCACTTCCGCACGGGGCATCAAAGGAGGTTATTCCTTCTTTATATAATAAGGGACTTAAAATTATAGACTTATCGGGTGACTTCAGATATGATGACCCCGCTGTTTACGAAAAATGGTACGGACAGCCTCATTCTGATCCCGAGCTTCTTTCAAAGGCAGTATACGGACTTTGCGAAATTCACAGAGAAAAGATAAAGAACGCAACGCTTGTGGGTAACCCCGGCTGTTATACTACTTGTTCAATCACGGGACTTTATCCCATTGCGGCATCGGGATTTGCGGATAATCACAGTATTATAATTGACGCAAAATCAGGTGTAACGGGCGCAGGCAGAGGACTTGTTCTTGGCAGTCTGTTCTGCGAGTGCACCGAGAGTATGAAAGCGTATAAGGTTGCAACCCACCGCCATACATCAGAGATTGAGCAGGAGCTTTCTCACGCTGCGGGCGAAGAAATTATGCTTTCGTTTACTCCGCATCTTGCACCGATGAAAAGAGGCATACTTGCAACTTGCTATGTTAACTTAAAAGAGAAAAAGACAACCGAGGAATTGGTTGCACTTTATAAAGAATTTTATAAGGATGAGCCGTTTGTAAGAGTTTATGATGCAGGTCAGCTTCCTGAGGTTAAGCATATTACCGGTTCTAATTATGTAGGAATAGGCATAGTAGTTGACGAGAGATTAAACCGTGCAGTTATCGTTTCCTGCCTTGATAATCTTGTAAAGGGTGCGGCAGGTCAGGCGGTACAGAATATGAATATTATGTGCGGCTTCCCTGAGGGTGAAGCGCTTGAGGACGCGGGTTTATATTTATAGGAGGTAAAAAATGAATCAACCTGAAATGAAACCAATTATTGATAAGGCAAAGGTGCTTATAGAGGCGCTTCCTTACATACAGAAGTTTTACGGCAAAACTGTCGTTATTAAATACGGCGGCAACGCTATGATAAACGAAGAACTTAAAAATAAGGTTATGGAGGATGTAACTCTGCTTAAATACATCGGCATCAATCCAATCGTTGTTCACGGCGGAGGCCCCGATATTTCTGCGGCACTTAAGAAGTTTGAAATCGAAAGTGAGTTTATAAACGGACTTCGTGTTACCGACAAGGATACTATGGAGGTAGCGCAGATGGTGTTAATCGGTAAGACCAACAAGGAAATCGTTTCTCTGCTTGGCACAAAGGGCGGCAAGGGACTCGGTATTTCGGGTATTGACGGCGGTCTTATTGAATGCACAAAATGTTATACAGAGGTAGACGGCGAAAAGGTGGACATCGGCTATGTAGGCGATATTATAAATATCAACGAAAAGGTTTTAGATGTTTTAACCAAGGACGATTACATTCCGGTTGTTGCGCCTATCGGCGTTGACAAGGAGGGTAACAGCTATAACATAAATGCCGATACGGTAGCCGGTGCCATAGCTGCGGCGCTCAAAGCAGAAAAGCTTATTCTTTTAACCGATATTGACGGAATAAAAGAGTCTATGGACAGCGAAGAAATTATTTATAACATCAGCCGTGATGAGATAAATAAAATGATAGAGGATGAAAAGATTGTAGGCGGTATGATTCCCAAGGTAAGAGGCGGAATTGAAGCTATCGAGGCGGGAGTTAACACAGTACATATAATTGACGGAAGAATTCCGCATTGTTTGCTTCTTGAGATATTTACCGACAGCGGTATCGGAACAATGATAACAAAATAAAAGAAGATGCCGTACGGCATCTTCTTTTTTTTATAATAATAAAGGGAGAAAGTTATGTTTGTGATGTGTTGTCATCACCTACAACTATATAATAGTATAAAAATATTGCGAAATTATGAAAAAATATTAAAGAAAATTAAAACTCTCGTTTTCACAAACGAGAGTTTTTTTCATACATTGTTATTACAGAGGTGTTTAAATTGAATAAGTTATTGACATTTGCTTTTGTTGGCGGAGATTTGCGCCAGGAAAAAGTCATTTCGGAGCTTGCTGATGACGGCTTTCATATCAAAGTATTTGGCTTTTCGGAAATAGAAAAAAGAGGCAACATCCATTTTTGCAAAACTGCGGGCGAATGCGTAAAGGGTGCAGATGTAATCGTTCTGCCGCTTCCTGTTATGGTAAGAGGTAAGATAAACGCTCCTTTTTCGCAGACGGAAATTGATATACGGGAAGTATTGGAAAATGCAGAAAAGAAAGCGGTTATATTTGGCGGTAAACTCACAGACGAAATCAAGAGTGCGGGGTTTAGAGCCATTGACTATAGCGAAAGGGAAGAGTTAGCGGTATTAAACGCCATTCCGACGGCAGAGGGAGCAATTTCGATTGCTATGGAAAATACGCCGTACACGCTTTTTGAAAGCCGTTGCCTTGTGATAGGCTACGGCAAAATCGGAAAGGTTTTATCGGCAGACCTTAAGGCGCTTGGCGCGGATGTTACGGCAACGGCTCGCAAATATTCAGACCTTGCGTGGATAAGGGCAAACGGCTATAAAGCCGTAAAAACCGAAGAAATTTCTGCAATAGCCGACAAATTTGACATAATTTTCAATACCGTTCCGCATATTGTGTTGGATTTTAAAACCCTTGCCGGAACAAAAAAGGATGTTTTGATAATAGATTTGGCATCACGCCCCGGCGGAGTTGACTTTGAGGTGGCAAAAGAGCTTAACCGCAATACAATCCAGGCACTTTCGCTTCCGGGAAAGGTTGCTCCCGAAACGGCGGGCGGAATAATAAAGAACACTCTGGTCAATATATTGGAGGAATTGGAGGTGTAAAAGTGGGCGAGAAAAAACGAGCAGGAATAGCTTTTACAGGCTCCTATTGCACATATAAAAGGGTGATTTCGGCGATGGAAAAGCTTGCTGAAGAATTTGAACTTATTCCTGTTTTTTCGGATAACAGTTCAAAAACAGATTCAAGGTTCGGCAAAGCTGCAGACTTCATAAAAAGAATAGAAGAGATTACAGGCAATACTGCGATTTTAAGGATAGCAGATGCCGAGCCAATCGGCCCTAAAAAAATGCTGGATGTTTTAATCATTGCCCCATGTACCGGCAACACCATCGCAAAACTCGCAAACGGAATTGCCGACACGACGGTTACGCTTGCGGCAAAGTCGCATCTTAGAAATAATCGTCCTGTTGTTATAGCGGTTTCTACAAATGACGGACTTTCGGGCAATGCGGCAAACATAGGAAAGTTGATGGCTCGCAAAAATATCTATTTTGTGCCGTTCGGGCAGGACGATTTTACCGAAAAGGAAAATTCAATTATCGCAGATTTTGAGTTGATACCCCAAACCGCCCAAAAGGCGCTCGAGGGCAAACAACTCCAACCGATACTTTTATAAATTGAAAATTAAAATAGCTTTTCGCATTTGCGAAAGGCTATTTTTTTATTCTGCATCAAAGCCGTTTTCGGTTGCTACGATTTTTATACTGTCGCCCTCTTTGATTTTTGAAGCAAGTATCTTTTCTGCAATCATATCCTCAATGCCGTTCTGTATTACACGGCGGATAGGTCTTGCGCCATATACGGCATCAAATCCCTCGCCCGCAATTTTTGCGATTGCCTCGTCATCAAACTGAACCGATATTCCGTTTTCCATAAGTCTTTCTTCAAGGCCTTTGAGCATCTTAACGGCAATTTGCTTAATGTCATCAGCCGTAAGCTGACGGAATACCATTATCTCGTCTACTCTGTTTAAAAATTCGGGGCGAAAAGCTTGTTTAACCTCGCTCATAACCTCATTTTTAATAGCCTGATAATCCTTGTCTGCGTTTTCGTCAGCCGTTGCAAAGCCAAGACTCTTTCGTTCGGTTATTCGTCTTGCACCTAAGTTTGATGTCATAATTATAACCGTGTTTTTAAAATCCACACGCCTGCCCTGAGAATCGGTGAGTATTCCGTCTTCTAAGATTTGCAGTAAAATATTAAATACATCGGGGTGTGCCTTTTCAATCTCGTCGAATAATACTACCGAATATGGCTTTCTGCGAACCTTTTCAGTAAGCTGACCGCCCTCATCGTAGCCGATATATCCAGGGGGTGAGCCTACAAGTCTTGAAACGGTGTGCTTTTCCATATATTCGGACATATCAATTCTTATCATTGAATCCTCGTCGCCGAACATTGCTTCAGCAAGAGCCTTTGAAAGCTCGGTTTTACCAACGCCTGTCGGACCCAAGAAGATAAACGAGCCTATCGGGCGCTTAGGGTCTTTAAGTCCCACTCTGCCTCGGCGGATTGCCTTTGCAACCGCAGAAACCGCATCAGATTGACCGACAACTCTCTCGTGCAAAATTTCTTCTAATTTAAGAAGTCTTTCGCCCTCGGTTTCTTCTATTGCCTTTACGGGAATTCCAGTCCACATTGCGATAATTTCTGCAATCTCGCTTTCGGTAACTTTAGACTCTGCCGTTGTGTTGTTCTTTTCCCAGTTTTCCTTGGTTTCTGCAAGGGTTTTGGTAAGCTCCTTTTCTTCATCGCGGAGCTTTGCTGCTTTCTCGTAATCCTGAACGGTTATTGCCGCCTCTTTTTCCTTACGGACCTCGGTAATTTTATCTTCAAGTGATTTCACATCAGGAGGAGCAGTAAGTGTCTTAATCCTTATTCTTGATGCCGCCTCGTCAATAAGGTCAATTGCTTTGTCGGGCAAAAATCTGTCGGGGATATACCTTACCGACATATTAACCGCCGCCTCAATCGCCTTGTCGGTTATTTTTACACGGTGGTGTGCCTCGTATTTGTCCCGAATGCCCTTAAGAATTTCTATACTCTCGTCGGTTGTCGGTTCATCCAGAGTGATTGGCTGAAATCTGCGCTCAAGTGCCGCATCCTTTTCGACATATTTGCGGTATTCCTCCAAAGTTGTTGCGCCGATTACCTGAAGTTCGCCTCTTGCAAGGGCGGGTTTTAAGATGTTTGCCGCATCTATTGCACCCTCTGCCGCACCCGCACCGATTATGGTGTGAAGCTCATCAATAAAGAGGATAATGTCACCCGCTTTGTGAATTTCCTCCATAGCTTTTTTAAGGCGTTCTTCAAACTCGCCTCTGTATTTTGCGCCCGCAATCATAGACGACATATCAAGGGTAATAACCTTTTTGTTCTTTAGGATTTCGGGTACGCTTCCCTCTACGATTTTTTGTGCAAGACCTTCTGCTACAGCTGTTTTACCAACGCCGGGTTCGCCTATTAAACAAGGGTTGTTTTTGGTTCGGCGGCTGAGTATCTGAACAACTCGTTCAATCTCGGTTTCTCTGCCGACAATGGGGTCAAGCTTATCTTCTTTCGCCATCTTGGTAAGGTCCCTGCCGAATTTCATAAGAGTCGGAATATTGGTCTTTTCACCCTTTGGAGTATTTTCTTCGGGAACGCCGTTTTCCGATGGGGCAGAATCGTTTAACAAATCCAAAATCTCACTGTATAATTTTTGCGGAGCAATGCCAAGCTCAAGTAAAATTTTAACGGCGATGCTTTCACGCTCCCGCAATACTGCGATTAAAAGATGCTCTGTTCCCACATAGTTGTGCCCGAGTCTTCTTGCCTCTACATAGCTGTTCTGCAAAACCCGCTTTGTGCGGGGAGTAGCCTCGGGACTTTCCAATTCAATAGGCTCTGAAACGCCAACAAGGTCAGCGATTTTATCCATTATTTGTTCATCTGAAATTCCGTTGGCTTCAAGTATCTTTGCGGCAACGCCCTCGCCCTCACGGATAAGACCTATTAAAATATGCTCCGTTCCGACATAGTTGTGCCCCATTTCAAGAGCAGAGTCGGCACCGCAGGTTAAGGCGATTTTTGCACGCTCTGTAAGTCTGTCTTTAAACATAGTCTATACCTCCTTTTTAAAAAGCTCTTTGATAATCTCCGCCCTCTTTAAATCTCTGTCATTCGGGTCGGTGATGTTGTAGTTTTTCACAATGTTTGCGGGCAGAACGGCATAAATTGCCGTGTTGATTTTCTCAAGGTCGATGTCCAAAATGTTAAGTTCTGCCGCAAATCTCGCATCCGAAAGCCTTGTCATAGCCTCCGATGAAGATAAAATAACCGCATTTGTCAAAATTCCGAAGGAGCGCATCAGCTTATCTTCAATGCGGTACTTGTCACTTGAATAAATGTCGGCACGAAGCGCCCGTTCTTTCTCGATAACCTCGTTTATTATCTGCTCAAACCGCTCGATTATGTTTTCTTCGGTTTCGCCCAGAGATAACTGGTTTGAAATCTGATAAATGTTACCCGTTGCCTTTGAGCCCTCACCGAAAATCCCACGAACCGTCATTCCAAGCTGAGAAAGAGAGTCGATAATGCTGTTTATGTTCCGTGTCTGTGTAAGAGCGGGAAGATGTACCATAACAGATGCTCTCATACCTGTTCCTATGTTGGTAGGGCAGCAGGTGAGATATCCGAACTGTCCGTCAAAGGCGTAATCTGCATTTTTTTCTATTAGGTCATCAATTTCGTTTGCCTTTGAAAAGCAACTTTCAATATCAAAACCGGGAGCCATACATTGAATTCTTAAATGGTCCTCTTCGTTAATCAGTATGCTGACCGAGCTGTCATCACTTAAAAGCACACCCCTCTTTATATCGTTGTTCATCATCTGGGGGCTTATGAGGTGACACTCTGCAATGGCTTGCTTTTCGTAGGTTTCCATTGCGTTTATGTCGATAAAGTTAAGAGCTGAACCCTTTGCGGCATCTCTTAAAATGTCAATTACCTTTTGTTGAGTATCAGCATCCGCCTTTAAAGGAAAGGGCAGACCTTTTATGTTTCTTGCAAGACGGACACGGCTTGATAAAACCACATCACTGTCTTTTCCGCATTTTGTGTACCACATATTTACGCCTCCTTCTGCTCTTTAAGGGCTTTTATTTCGTCGCGAAGCATAGCTGCTTTTTCAAAGTCCTGAGTCGCAACCGCCTCTGCCATCTCCTTTTCAAGAGATGAAATCTTTTTATCTATAATAAGCTTTTCTCCGCCACGAAGCGGTGTTTTGCCTATATGTTCAACCATTCCGTGAATTTGCTTTACGGGTCTGTTTAATTTTGTGCGAAAGGTTAAGTAGCAATCTCCGCAGCCGAGCTTCCCTGTCTTTAAAAATTCAGAATATGCCATCTTGCAGGTGGGGCAGATGTTGCTGTCAGCCTCGGCGATATGCTTGCCGCCTGTCAGCATTCCTGTTAAAAAGTCGCCTATACCAAAATTCATATTGGACTTAAGCTCCTTATATTCCGGCGATTTTGCCGCACATTCTGCACAGAAATGATATTCCTTTGAATGTCCGTTGATTATCTTTGTTACATGTGTTGTAGCTTCTCTTTGTTTACATATATCACACTTCATATGAATTCTCCTTTCAGGCAATGGTAATTAACATATTCTTTAAAACTCTTGCTCTTAAGTAGTCCTGCTCGGGTTGTTTAACCGGCAACGACTTTTCCGAAAGCGCCGCAATAATAATCTTTGCCTCTTTTTCGGAAATTAAATCATAATCAAAGCAATTTTGTATAATTGCAGACGCATCTGCAAATGATAAATAGTCCCCGATTGCATTGACTATGTGCATCATCCGATTTCCCTGCTTTGGAACAACGCGGGTTATCTTGATGTATCCGCCGCCGCCTCTGCGGCTTTCTACAATGTAGCCCCTCTCGGGTGAAAAGCGGGTAGAGATAACATAGTTAATCTGCGACGGAACACAGTTGAAATGATTTGCAAGTTCGTTTCGCTTAAGCTCAATCGCTCCTTGCTCCGATGTAATCATATCCTTTATAAACTCCTCAATCAGATTGCTGAGCTTCATAAAAATCGCCTCCCTAACCGAATTTGACTTTGACTTTCTTTGACCTTTGACTTAATTATAGCACGGATTTAAAAAAAGTCAATAGTTTTTTCAAAAAAATGTTGACAAAGTCAAAAAAATGTGGTATTCTAATATTCGTTGATGCTGGTGTAGCTCAATTGGCAGAGCAGCTGATTTGTAATCAGCAGGTTGCGGGTTCGAGTCCCATCACCAGCTCCAAAAAGAAACGACAATTTTCGACAAGAAAGTTGTCGTTTCTTTTTGTACTTTTAACTATTCACTACTCTCTCTTCACTCTTCTCTAAAATTGTCGTTTCCAGATAAGAGATAAAAGAGAATAGAGAAGAGAAAAGGTAGTTTTGCTAACGCAAAACAAATTTTATAAAATATCATTATTGTTCTGCTTTCAAAAAAAAGACTTGTCAATCGACAAGTCTTTTTCGTTTATGCGGAAACTTCGTCGCCGCAGATTTCTGAAAGTGATTTTGAAACTGAATGAGTAATTGGCTTCCATTCAATTTTTCTAAAGAGTGCAACAACTGCAATCGGTACATAAGTCAACATAAACAACGGGAATGTAAACAAGAACACAATGCGTTTTGCTTTACTGCAGTGAATTTGCTCGCTCTCGGTAATTGTAGTGATAAGACCTAAGAAGAAGAACATTCCATAAAAGCTTAAGAGAGTCTGGCAAAGTGCTCTTACAAGAGGAATAAGGTCAGGTGACTCTGTGATTATGCCAACCGGGATTGCAACGATATTGATTGCTATACTTGTAAGAGTTAAAAGCATAGCGGGAGCAATCGTCATAAGCATATCAAAGCAAGAGAAGCTTCCCTTTAAAGTGCCCTTAAAGAGCTTTGCACCGTAGTTTTTAAATACCTGATAAAATCCCTTTGCCCATCTGAGTCTTTGTGTATATGACTGACTTAAAAGTGTGGGCTGTTCATCATAAAGGATTGCGTTCTGGCAGTAGCCAATCTTTTCGCCCTTTATGATACTGTCAACGGTAAATTCAATATCTTCGGTTAAAAGATGGTGAATCCATCCGCCGTTTTGCTCAATAACCTCTGCGCTTACCAAAAATCCCGTTCCCGAGATTGCACAGCTTGTGCCAAGCTGCATTCTTGCGTTGTTGAGGTATTTAGCCTCTCTTAAAAACCAGAGTGAATATCCTGCAGAAATCCAGTTGCTGTCATAGTTCTTGGAGTTTCTATAGCTTGTGATAATGCGATAGCCGTTGTCAAATACCTTGTTCATTTCAGCAATGTAGTTGGGATCAAGCACATTATCTGCATCAAATATAATGAAAGCTTCATAATTTTTGTCAGCGTGGTCTGCCTTGATAATCTTAAAGAGCCAGTCAAGAGCGTAACCTTTGCCAACCAATTCTTTGTTAAAGCGTTCATATACGATCGCGCCTGCATCTCTTGCAACCTCTGCCGTGTTGTCGGTGCAGTTGTCAGCAATTACAAAAATATCAACTAATTCCTGCGGATATTTCTGAGTGCGGATACTGTTTATCAGGTTGCCGATAACATTACTTTCGTTCCTTGCTGAAACAACAACCGCAAAACGATGCTGCTCCTTTGCGGTGTACTGCGGAGCCTTTCTCAATATTCCTACAAATATGTAGAAAAACTGATGGGCATAACAGAAAGTGAACAAAACCGAAACAAAGAAATTAAAATAAAGTATTGCCTCCATCTTAAATATCTCCTCTTTATATAATAGTAGATTGTTTTTTAGTTCATATCCTATCTTGTTATATAACCTATCTATAAAAAATATATAAACAATTTATAAATATTTTATAAATAACAGCTTTTTCGGGTAAAACTGATATATTTTAAGAAATTTTATGCGGGGATTTGTGAAATATGATTGCAGTATAATATATGAAGGTGATTTGGTTTTAATAAGTTGATTTTAGTTATATTGCCGTTTTACATTTTGAAATATGTGTGGTATAATGAAAAATGGAAAAGAGGTATTCTTATGAAGAGAGAAGATTTGAGAAACATTGCGATTATTGCCCATGTTGACCACGGAAAGACAACTTTGGTTGACGAGATGTTAAAGCAGGGGGGAATATACCGCGAAAATCAGGTAGTAGCAGAGCGTGTTATGGACAATGGTGACCTCGAAAAAGAGAGAGGTATTACTATTCTTGCCAAAAACACATCGGTTTATTATCAGGACATAAAAATGAATATTATTGACACGCCGGGACACGCGGATTTCAGCGGCGAGGTTGAGCGTATTTTAAAAATGGTAAACGGCGTAATTTTGCTTATAGATGCAGCAGAAGGTCCTATGCCGCAGACAAGATTTGTTCTGCGGAAGGCACTTGAGATGCAGCATCGTGTCATAATTGTTGTAAACAAGATTGACCGTCCCGATGCTCGTCTTGACGAAATTCCTGACGAAATCTTGGATTTGCTTATCGACCTTGAGGCAAGTGACGAACAGCTTGAAAGTCCCATTATTTTCTGTTCGGGAAGAGCGGGAACGGCATCACTTTCGCAGTATGAGCAGGGCGAGGATTTGACCGTTCTCTTTGAAACCATAAAGAATTATATTCCCGCACCCGAGGGTGATGAAGAGGGCGAGCTTCAGATGCTTGTATCTTCAATAGATTACAATGACTATGTAGGAAGAATTGCAATCGGCAGAATAGAGAGAGGTTATCTTAAGCAAAATCAGGAGGTTATGGTTTGCGATTACCATCAAAAGCATGCTCCTTATAAGGCGAAGATTGTAAACATATATCAGATAGACGGACTTACAAGAACTGCGGTTGACAGCGCAAGAGTGGGTGACATCGTCTGCTTCTCGGGCGTAACAGATATAACTATCGGTGACACAATAACTGCAGTTTCAAAACCCGAACCGCTTCCGTTTGTCAAGATAAGCGAGCCGACCATTGAAATGACATTCTCGGTAAACGACAGCCCCTTTGCAGGCAGAGAGGGTAAGTTTGTAACATCCCGTCAGCTTCGTGACAGACTTATGAAAGAGCTTTTAAAGGATGTTTCTTTAAGGGTTGAAGAGGGTGACACTACCGATAGCTTTAAGGTTTCGGGCAGAGGCGAGATGCACATTTCTATTTTAATTGAAACAATGCGCCGAGAGGGCTATGAATTTTCGGTAAGCACGCCGAGAGTTTTATATAAAGAAATTGACGGCGTAAAATGCGAGCCTATCGAAAAGCTTGTTATCGATGTTCCCGAAACATCAATGGGTGCAGTTATGGAGAAGATGGGCGAGCGTAAGGGTGAGCTTGTTAAGATGGCACCTCAGGGCGAGAGAATGAAGCTTGAATATTTAATTCCTGCCCGTGGACTTTTGGGATACCGCAACGAATTTTTAACCGATACCCGAGGCGAGGGAATAATGAATTCGGTATTTGACGGCTATCAGCCATTTAAAGGTGAGATAACAAAGCGACATTCGGGTGCTCTTGTTTCTTTTGAAACAGGCGAGGCAGTAGGCTACGGAATATTTAAAATTCAGGACAGAGGCACAATGTTTATAACACCCGGAACTGCCGTATACGAGGGTATGATTGAAGTCGGATCGTAGCCATGTCGTTCTGTGAGCCA
>JAZREZ010000035.1:0-41386 GCA_045661045.1 Clostridia bacterium | reverse complement strand
TTACTCTTCCAAAAAATTAAGGTGAAGGTTATGAAAAAAGCAAGTAAAATATTACATATATGTATACCTTTTTTATGGATTATAATTTTATTTCTCACTAAATATGATGTAGCTGATTTAGATTATGGGTCAATATATTTTTTTCTTTGGTTTTTTTTACCTGTTATTATGTTTGTTGTTAATACACTTGCGGAAAAGAAGATAAAAAAACTTGCATTGATATATCTTATATCTGCTGTAATACAGGTATCAGGAGTATTGATAGATGGATTTCTTTATTATAATTTTATAGGAAGTGACCCTGAAACCCATGCGGTAATAATACTAAGTTTTTTTGTTACTATTATTTTAAATATTGTTTTTTCTCTTATTGGGATAATAATAAAAAGTATTGTATTAAAATTTAAAAAATAAAATGAGGTGATGGCTATGAAAAAAGAAATATATAAACTACTGCTAAAAAGTATATTGCCTCCATTGATTGGAGCAATAGTTTATGCTTCAATATATAAAATTGATTTCCTTATTTTTTTTGCAGCATATATGCTAATAGTTATGCCTATTTGGTTAATTTTATCTAATATTAAATTTATTTTAAAACTTAATTTTATAAAAGTTATTATTATATGCTTGTTTTTTAGTTTGGTTGTTACAACATTTGGTGCATTACCATTAGAATTGGGAGTATTATTTAAAAATACAAGAGAAGTTTCCTTAAGAGGGTTTATAGAAGCCTTTAAATTTGTATTTATGATTGCTTTGCCAAGCAACATTATAATGACATTTATTATATCAATCACGAAGATTTTTCATAACATCTATAAGAAAAGTAAAATAAAATGTTCGTCTCTTCTAAAAAAATAAGGTGCTTATTTAAGCACCTTATTTCTTTTTCATAAAGAAGTAAACAAATATTGATCCTATTACTAATGCAAATAAATCAATTACTAATTTAAAGCCTGACTGAAAGCCAGGGAAAACCCCTATAACAGAAGAAATTAAAAATCCAAGTGCTGCAAAATGAGCATAGCCTGCAAATTTTTTAAAGGCTGTCTGTAAAAGCTTTACAAGTAAAAGTGATGTTATAACAAAACCAATTCCCACAAAGAAGATATAAAATATATCTATTGAAATAATTGCATTTATTATATTATCATATAATCCCATCTGCATTAAGAAAAATGATGAGCTTATACCAGGGACTAACATTCCGAGAGATAATATTCCGCCGCTTACAAGTAAAATAAGAGCAGATACATCAGAATTTTGTGCTATATTATCAGCCGACCTTGAAAAGAGCATTCCTATTATAAAAGTTATAATCAAAGGAATTAAATATGTTATTTTAAAGCCCTTTTGTGTTGATTGCTTTAAAAAAGAGGGCAGACTTCCGAAAACAAAGCCGATAAATAAAAATGTAACGGTTATCTCAAATTTTTCAAGCAGAGGCGACATAATAAATCCGAATAAAAATATTCCGACAACTGCGCCAACACCTAAAGGTCCTAGAAAAAGCACACCTTTTTTAAATTCTTTTCTTAAATTTACGATTGTATTTAAAGCTTTTTCATAGATACCCAAAGAAATAGCAAGAACGCCTCCCGAAAGTCCGGGAAGAATTGAAGCCATTCCTATTATAAGTCCCATAAAAATAAGCTTAAAAAAGTTCATAAATTTACCTCTTATTCTTTGGTAAAGTGGTTTAAGAGCATAGTTACAACAATTATTACGCCGATTACCACTAAAATACCAAACATTCCAACGCCCATATAATAAAGATTATCAATAAAATTCATAAAATTCATAATATCACCTACATAAAGAAATTAAGAATTAAACCGCCCGCAATAACAGAGGCAATCTGTCCCGATACATTTACGCCGATTGAGTGCATAAGCAAAAAGTTCTGCGGGTCCTCTTTAAGTCCCATTTTATGAACAACTCTGCCAGACATAGGAAATGCCGAAATACCTGCTGCACCAATCATAGGATTTATCTTTTTCTTTGCGAATATGTTTATAATTTTTGCAAATATTACACCGCCTGCTGTGTCAAAAATGAATGCAACAAGACCGAGTCCTAAAATCAAAAGTGTCTGAGGTGCTAAGAATTCGCCGGCTTCCATACGGAGAGCAATTGTAATACCTAAGAATATTGTAATTAAGTTTGCCAAAACCTTTTGAGCAGTTTCGGAAAGTGAATTTAAAACTCCGCACTCTCTTATAAGATTACCGAACATTAAAAATCCTACCAGAGAAACCGATGCGGGTGCAACAAGACCTGCAATTATGGTAATTACAATCGGGAATAAAATTCTTGTTGTTTTAGAAACAGGCTTCTGGATATAATCCATTTTTATAAGTCTTTCTTTTTTGGTTGTCAAAAGCTTTATAATAGGCGGCTGAATGATTGGAACAAGAGCCATATAAGAATATGCCGCAACCATTATAGCGCCTAAATATTTAGAATCAAGAGCTTGTGCAACTACAATAGAGGTAGGACCGTCTGCCGCACCGATAATTGCAATTGATGCCGCATCTTTTATATCAAAGAAAACTGATGCAAGGCAGAGTGTAAAGAATATTCCAAACTGTGCCGCCGCACCGAAAATCATAAGCTTTGGATTTGATAAAATAGGACCAAAGTCTATCATTGCGCCAATTCCTATAAATAAAATAAGAGGAAAAAGCTCATTTGCGATACCCGCCGCAAAAAGAGTTTCAAGCGTTTCAACTGCGCCAGAGAGCGGAAGATTTACTAAAATCGCACCAAAACCCATCGGCAATAACAAAGTCGGTTCCATATCCTTTTTGATTGCAAGGTATATTAAAAGTCCGCCGATTAGCCACATAACAATTTGTTGCCACTGAAGATTCAATAAATTTTGATATAATGTTTCCATATAAAAACCTCACTTAATAGATTATCTAAATAATATCAAAAAAAATTTTCAAAATCAAGAAATTCTTTGATTTGTAATAAAAATGAAAGAAAAATTAAATTGATTTTCGCAAGAGCGAAAAGCTACAATAATTTTCAATTTTCCATTCAAAAAGGTCTGAGTTTTACCCAGACCTTTTAATTATTTAAGGTTGTTCTTTAAGATATTGAGCTGTTCTGTGATTTCAGCGGGGAGCTTATCACCAAACTGCTTGAAGTAATCTTCCTGATTTTCAACATCCTCCATCCATACAGACTTGTCAACGCTTAAAAGTTCCTTAAGCTGTGCTTCTGTAATGTCAAGGTCTGTTGTATCAATATCGTTAAGTTCCGGAAGTAAACCGATAGGACTTTCAACTGCATCAGTGTTACCTGCACAACGGTCTAAAATCCAGAGAAGAACTCTCATATTATCGCCAAATCCCGGCCATAAGAAGTTACCGTCATTGTCCTTTCTGAACCAGTTAACATGGAAGATTTTAGGAGCCTTTTCAGGATCCATCTTCTTACCCATTTCGAGCCAGTGAGCAAAATATTCGCCCATATTGTAGCCAACGAAAGGCTTCATAGCCATCGGGTCGCGTCTGATAACGCCAACTGCACCTGCAGCTGCTGCGGTTGTTTCAGATGCCATTGTAGCACCTACGAATACACCGTGTTCCCAATCTCTTGCCTGGTATACAAGCGGAGCTGTCTTTGCTCTTCTTCCGCCGAATACGATTGCAGAAATCGGAACACCCTGCGGATTTTCAAATTCAGGTGAAATACAAGGACAGTTAATTGCAGGAGCTGTAAATCTTGAGTTAGGATGTGCAAGATTTCCTTCATATTCCTTGCCGTTAACCTGAGAACCTTTCCACTCTGTGCAGTTTGCAGGAGGATTCTTGTCAAGACCTTCCCACCATACTGTCATATCGTCATTGTTGATTGCAACATTTGTGAAGATTGTGTTCTTCTTGGTAGATTCGAGTGCGTTAAAGTTTGTCTTTTCGCTTGTACCGGGAGCTACACCGAAGAAACCAGCCTCGGGGTTGATAGCGTAAAGTCTGCCGTCAGCACCGATTCTGAGCCATGCAATATCGTCACCTACTGTCCAAACCTTGTAGCCCTTTTCCTTAAGATATTCGGGAGGAATAAGCATTGCAAGGTTTGTCTTACCGCAAGCTGATGGGAATGCTGCAGCAATATACTTAACTTCGCCCTGAGGATTTTCAAGACCTAAGATTAACATATGCTCTGCCATCCAGCCCTCGTTCTTACCAAGGTAAGATGCGATACGGAGAGCAAAACATTTCTTACCGAGAAGAACGTTTCCGGCGTAAGCTGAGTTAACTGACATAATTGTGTTGTCCTGTGGGAAGTGAACGATGTATCTCTCGTCAGGATTTACATCCTTTTTAGCGTGGAGACACTTTGTGAAATCGTCACCCTCGATTTTATCAAGAACGGCTTTGCCTATTCTTGTCATAATAGCCATATTGAGTACAACATAGATGCTGTCTGTAAGCTCTATACCAATCTTAGAGAAAGGTGAACCTACAGGACCCATTGAATAAGGAATAACATACATTGTTCTTCCCTTCATTGAACCTGAATATAAAGCGTTAAGCTTTGCATACATTTCAGCGGGTGCCATCCAGTTGTTGTTAGGACCTGCTTCTTCCTGAGTTTCTGTACAGATGAATGTTCTGTCCTCAACTCTTGCAACGTCATTTTCTGCTGTTCTGTGATAGTAACAGCCGGGAAGTCTTTCCTCGTTTAATTTAATCATTTCGCCTGTTTCAACACTTTCCTTGCGAAGTGCTTCAAGCTGTTCTTCACTACCGTCAATCCATACAATTGAATCGGGTGTGCAGAGGGCTTTCATTTCTTCAAGCCAGTCTAAAACGAACTTGTTGTTTGTCATTTTAAAATCCTCCTAAAAAAATATATATGGTTTAATTATTATTAACTTATTAAGTACCCAAAATTTTTCCAATTATACTATACCTTAAAATCTAAAATTTTGCAATATAAAAATTAGACAAATTTTTAACAATTTTAATTTGACAATTGTTCACTCAATTGAACAAATTGTTCAATTGTGAGTTTTTCGCCTCTTATATCGGGGGATAAGCCCATTTCAGTAAGGGCATTTATCACCGCATTTTTATCAAAATTAAAGTATGGACTTTTTGAAAGCGAATTAACCAGCGTTTTTCTGCGCTGAGAAAAAGCGGATTTTACTATTGCAAAGAATAATTTTTCGTTTTGTGCCGTTATTTTTTTGCCCACCCTTAAATGAACAACGCTTGATGCAACCTTTGGCTGAGGCATAAAGCAATGCGGTTCTGCCTTGGTTATAACAGATGGCTCTGAATAATACTGAACCGCAACCGATAACGCACCGTAATCCTTACCGCCGCTTTTTGCGCACATTCTGTCGGCAACCTCTTTCTGAACCATAAGAGTCATTGATTTTACGGGCAAATTTTCTTCCAGAAGCATCATAACAATCGGTGTTGTTATGTAATAGGGCAGATTTGCTATAACGCAAAACGGCTTATTGTCAAAATAAGTTTTTACAAGCTCTTTTAAATCAACCTTTAAAATATCGTTGTTTATCAGCTTAAAATTCTCAAACTCTGCCATAGTTTCTTCTAAAATCGGGATAAGTGCCTTGTCAATCTCAACGGCAACGCATTTTGCGCCCGATGAAGCAAGACAGCGGGTAAGTGTACCCGCTCCGGGTCCGATTTCCAAAACGCAGTCGTTTTCGGAAAGCTCTGATGCGGATACTATTTTATCCAAAACATTTTTGTCAATCAAAAAGTTCTGCCCGAGTGACTTTGAAAAAGAAAAGCCATGACGGGAAAGTAATTCCTTTAATTCTGACGGATTGCTTATATTCATAAATTAACCCCTTTTACGATTTTTTAATCATATTACCAAGCGGTATTTTTATAAGTTGCCACAAAACACAAAGACCTATGCTTATGAGATAAGTAAATAATGCCCTTATTTCAAAGCGTGTAAAAAGGCTGAAAATGCCGTTTTGTGTCATTGTATCGTTTATAATAACGATAATAAGGCAATGAATTAAATATATGCCGTAGCTTGCTTTGTCAACAAGAGTAAAAGGCTTTGCCAGAAAGCTTAAAAACTGTGCCAGCATATAGAAAAACAAAATTGCACTCATTGAATACATAATATGTATAAGCTCAAGCCATTGAGGTGAGGCATCAAGCGTTTTAAGCGAAAGCGTCACATTTAAAAAGGCACACGCTAAAAAGCTTAAGGTAAGCGGTAAAATGCTGTTTTTGAGGTAATTTTTAAATTGCTCATAATGAAGACCTATAAAACAGCCCGCTGTATAATAGACCTGATACTTTAAAAAGCAGTTTGAAACATCAAAGTTAAACGACGGCAAAAGAAGAGATAAAATCGGTGCAAGGTACTGGCTTGAAATCACTGTTATCATAAGCGAAAATGCGATGTGCACCGCCGCATTGCCTCTTTTGAAAAGGTACATCCAAAGGGGCGCAAGCAAATCAAACTGCACAAGAATTATAACAAAATAAAAGTGTGCCGAGAGTCTGCCAAAGAGCAACTGATTTAAAAGCTCTGCCACTGAAAAGGTATAATAATTTTCAGAGCAGAAATATATGTAGTATATTATAACCCATATTATATACGGAACAATCACGCGGGTAAAGCGCGAGATATAATATTTAAAATAGTTTATGTTGTCCCGTTTGGTCAAAAAGAGCTTTAAACCGCTTAAGAGCAAAAAGCCCTGAACCACAAAATGCGAAAGCCTTTGCAGTGAAAAAACAGTCTTGAAAAAATATGTATTTTTTGGTGCGTTTATAACGACCTCGGACGAAATATGAATGAAAATTACAAGCAGGCAAAAAAGAATATTTAAGAAAATAATATCCGTCTTTTTTGAGCGTTTGTTATCATACACAACACATACCCCCATTTTATTATGGAAATTATAACCTAAAATCCTCAAAAAGTCAAGAAAAATGCGGATTTGAGGCGAATTTTTGTATGTAATAATTACGCAAAAAAATTGTAAAATATTTGTATTAAACTCTTTACAAAACAGAAAAATTGTGCTATAATAGAGACATAGTTTTCAGATATATTTTTGGGGATTTTTTAACATAGAAAAAAGGAGTGTTTCGGGGTTGTATATTCAAAAGGATTTGATTAACATAAAGGAGAGTTTAAAGGATAATATAGGCAGTAAAGTAAGACTTCGTGCCAGAAAAGGAAGAAAGCAGGTTGTTGTAAGAGAGGGCGTTATTGAGAATACATATCCCAGTATTTTTACGGTTAAGCTTGACATACATAATGATGTTCCGACAAGCGAAAGGACAGTTTCATACAGCTACGCAGATGTGCTTACAAAGACAGTAGAACTTTATATCTGCGAGCCTGAAGAGGAATAAAAGCGGGATACCCCGCTTTTTCAATTTCCGGAGGAAATTTTTATGCTGAACATATTTTACGGCGTTTATGGCTCGGACATAAACGAGAAAATAAAACAGAAAATAAAAGAAACCGCGCAAAGTCAGACTGTTTGGATTTTAGTTCCCGAGCAGTTTTCTCTTTCTGCGGAAAAATCCGTAATCACAGACTTTGGCATAGAAGCACAGACGAAAATAAAAGTTATTACATTTTCAAGGCTTTGTAATCTTGTTCTGGGGCATACAGGGCCTCTTCGTATGAAATACATTGATGGTGCGGGCAAGCAGATAATTGCCGCAAAGCTTATGCGCGGGCTTGAAAAAAAGCTGATTGCGCTCGCCCCCAACTTAAAACGCAGAGGGTTTGCCGAAACGGTTGTATCGCTCGTTTCGGAGTTTAAGCGATATGGGGTTATGCCTCAAAATCTTATTACGGCGGCAGACATTGTCGAAAAAGAGGATTTTTCGGCAAAGCTTAAGGATTTAGCAACCATATACGAAAGCTTTTCGATGCTTCTTGAAGAAAATGCGGCAGATGCAGAGGACAATCTTTCGATAATTCTTTCTAAAATCAAGGACTGCGATTTTTTAAGGGGAAGTCTTTTTATTCAGCATTTTCGTTCATTTACTCCGCTTGAAATCAGCGTAATAGAAGAGCTTATGAAGCTTATGGAGGTTTATGTGTCGCTCTGCTGTGACGATGTTAAAAAGCCGTCACCGCTGTTTAGGACAACCGCTCATACGGCGCATTGTCTTATGGAAAAAACGGAAAATTGTACGCTTACGCCCTGTCAAAGCCTTGATAATAATGATGTTATATCAGAGTTTGCGAATAATTATTTTAAGGCAAGACCGCAAAAAATTGACACCGACAAGATACAGATTACAGAGGTGCTCAACAATTACAGAGAGGTTGAGGCGGCGGCTGACCTTATTATAAAGCTTTGCAGAACGGAAAACCGCAAATTTTCGGATTTTTTAATTCTTGCAAGAAATCCCGAAACCTACAACCGCATTATGCCTCAGGTATTTGAAAAGAGAGGCATAGATGTATTTTTAGATAACCGCAGGTCGATTTTGACAAACCCTATGGCAACGCTTATCTGCACCGCACTTGATATTCAGGCAAACGGCTATTCGTTTGAGAGGGTTATGACGGTTGCAAGATGTCCGCTTTGCGATGCAGAAAATGTCGATTTATTTGAAAATTATCTGCTTGCGGTAAATCCTTCGCACGCAATGTGGGCAGAGAAGGAATGGACATATTCGCATAATTACGATTTAGATATAATAAATTCTGCAAGGGAAAAAATCTGCAAATTCCCCGAAGATATTTATATTTCGGGCAGAAGAACGGCGGGGGATATAGTAAGCGCCATAATGAATGCCTTGAAATCAAACAATATTTTAGAAAAGGTAAAGGCTGTTTGTGAAGAATTTGCTGAAAATGATATGCCCTACCTTGCAAAAGAATATAAGCAGGTATGGAACAGTATAATCTCGGTATTTTCGCAGATTTCTGCGATTATGGGAGATGATAGCATAACCTACGGCGATTTTCTTGAATTATTTAAAAATTCGCTTGGAGGGCTTTCGGTATCGCTTACTCCGCAGACTCAGGGAAGTGTTGTATTCAGCGATATTGACACATTCAGAGCGGAAAAAACACCCGTTGTAATCGTGCTTGGAATGACCGACGGTGTTTTCCCCAGAGCGCACACCGCAGAGGGAATTTTATCCGACGCCGAAAGAAATGAGCTTTTAAAGGCGGGCGTTCAGCTTGCACCGGGCGCAGATTTTAAGCTATACGAAGAACAGATGCTTATTTATTCGGTTTTAGCGTCTGCAAAGGACAGACTCTGTCTTTTTACACCGCTTATGACCAATGACGGCAAAGTATCAGAAGCCTCGCCCATAATCAAAAAAATAAAGAAGATAATGCCGAATATCAGCGTTTTTAATCCCGACAACACGGACGACCCGCTAAAATGCGGTGAGGGAAGAGCAACTGCATTTGAATTTTTGTGCTCATATCTTGCGGCGGCAAAGGGCGATATACAAAAGCTTTCGGGCGGAGCAAAAGAGCTTTACGACTTTTTTATAGAGGATGAAAATTACGCTGAGAGAACAAAAAAGATGGCACGCGTTTTTTCTGTAAAAGACAGCGAGAGTATATCAAAGGCGATGGCAGAAAAGCTTTACGGAAAGACACTGATGCTAAGTGCATCAAAGCTTGAAAAGTATAATTCGTGCGCTTTTTCATATTTTTTAAACTACGGACTTATTGCAGAAGAAAGAGAAAAAGCAGGCATCGAGCCGAGAAGCACGGGCACAATTCAGCATGCGGCTTTGTGCGAATTTTTTACCGAAATAGAAAATAACAAAAAACCATATGACACCATAACAAAAGAGGCGTGCTACAACCGAATTTACGAGATAGTAAAAAATGAGGCAATCAAAAATACCGAGCTTTTGTACGAGTCCTCGGCATACTATAAATATGTGGTGACAAGAATGCAGGGAATTGCCGCAAGAACTGCGTGGGAGGTTGTAAAGTTTTATAAATCGAGTGCATTCCGCCCCGTAGGCTTTGAGATAACGATTGCAACAGGCGGTGAAATCCCCGCAATAACGATAAGCGACGAAAACGGCGAGGGGATTGCTCAAATCAGGGGAATTATCGACAGAGCGGACTCTGCGGTAATTGACGGAAAAACATATGTGAGCATAGTTGACTATAAATCCTCGCAAAAGAAATTAGAGGCAAGGCTTGCTGATGCGGGCGTTCATATTCAACCGCTTTTGTATGCGGACATTATTTCAAGGCGAATGAACGCAAGTCCTGCGGCGATGCTTTATATGCAGATGACCGACCCGATTGTAGAGGAGTCAAAGCTTAAAAATATGGAGGATTCTCTTGAAAAAGCGATAAGCCAGAATGTATCGCTTGACGGCTGGCTTGTTGATGATGAACGAGTAGTGTCTGCCTATTCAAAGGGTGGCGAGAACGGCGAAAAATTTTTGCCGGGCGGCAAGTCGGATATGATAAGCGAAAAAGAGCTTAAAGAGAGAATAGATAAGGCAAACATTAAAATCCGTGAGGCAGCAATGGGAATAAAGAGCGGATATTTCCCGATAAAGCCGTATGTTGACAAGGGATTTAATCCTTGTCAGTGGTGCGCATACGATAAGGTCTGCGAACAAAAAAATTGAAAAGGGTTGGAGAAACATTATGAAAACATATATTTTAGCAAGTAAAAACAAAAACAAAGCAAGAGAAATATCTGAAATATTAGGTGACGGCTTTGAGGTAATAACCCAAACAGATGCGGGTTTTTCGCATATTGATGTAGTTGAGGACGGAAACACCTTTGAAGAAAACGCAATCAAAAAGGCAGAAGAAATCTGCAGAGCATCGGGAAAGCCGACAATTGCAGATGACAGCGGTCTTTGCGTAGATTATTTAGACGGTGCTCCAGGAGTTTACAGCGCAAGATATTCGGGCGAAAATACAAGCGACAGCGCAAACAACAAAAAGCTTTTAAAGGCACTTGACGGCGTTGAGTTTGATAAAAGAACCGCACGATTTGTATGTGTTATGGCGGTTGCAGAACCGGGCAAAGAAACAGTTACATACAGAGGCGAATGTGAGGGATACATTGATTTAAAGGAAAAGGGCGACGGCGGTTTTGGCTATGACCCGCTGTTTTATGTAAAAGAATACGGCTTGACTATGGGCGAGCTTGAATCGCATATTAAAAATGACATAAGCCACAGAAAAAATGCACTTGATAAAATGAGAAAAGGTCTAAGCCTCGCTTAGACCTTTTGAAAACTTACAACCGCAGAAGTTCTGGCGGTACAGATTAAATTCTTTTGATAATTCAATCGAGCGTTTATAGCCCTCTCTCTTTTTAAAGTCGGAGGGCAGATATTTTACTCCGTATTTTTCAGAAAGAGCCTCGCCGATTTTATTTAAAACCTCGGCATTTTTAAGGGGGCTTATCGAAAGCGTTGTCACAAAATAATCAAAATTATTTTCCTTTGCGCATTGTGCCGTCTTTTCAAGGCGCAGATTAAAGCAGGCGTGACATCTTTTACCGCCCTCTTTTTCGGTTTCCATACCGATTGCAATTTGCTCAAATTTTTCGTTCTCCCAATCGCAATCCAAAAACTTAACGGGATTTTTCCACGCCTTTTCGTTGATTAAGCGTATCTGCTCGTTTTTGCGGAGAGTATATTCCTCAAACGGAGATATGTTGGGGTTATAATAAAGGACCGTTATATCAAAAAATTCGCTTAGATATTCAAGCACATAACTGCTGCAGGGTGCGCAACAGCTGTGAACTAAAAGAGATGGTCTTTTATTAAGATTTTCTATGATTTTATCTAATTCTTTCTGGTAGTTCATCTTATATAATTTGTCTTGATTTTAGCTTCCTTTTCGGGAAGAGAGATGCCGTTTTCCTTTGCACATTCGATTGCCTTTACAAGCCATGCCATATTTCTGCCAAGTACCCGCATAGTCTGAACGCCCTCTTCGTCTTTTAAGACATCTTCTGCCACGCTTCCGTGAACCATATTCCAATAATTTGAAGAAACGATGGGCATATTAAGTATCGAAAAATATTTGTTAAGCTGGTCAAATGCCGCACTTGCACCGCCTCTGCGACAGCTTACAACCGCTGCTGCGGGCTTATACGCAAGAGCCGCGCCGCCCGAATAAGAAAACCTATCCATAAAAGAAGTTATTAAGCCGCCCGCTGCCGCATAATGAACGGGCGAGCCTACGATAATGCCGTCGCAATCTTTTGCGATTTCAAGACAACGGTTTACGCAATCGTCATCAAAAATGCAGTGTCCAAGCTTTTGTTTTGCGCAAGCTCCGCAACCGACACAACCGCGAATTGGGTCTGTTCCTATATCAAAAATTTCGGTTTTTATGCCGTTTTTCTCAATTTCCTCTGCCGCAATTTTAAGTGCGGTCTTTGTACAGCCATCCTTGTGCGGGCTGCCGTTTATAAGTAATATTTTCATATTTGTCACCTCTCTTTTATTTTATGTTTTTTTTGGCTTTTTGTCAATATCTTGACCTTATGTGAAATTTATTTTATAATAAAGGTATACTTAAAAAAGGAATGATTGAAATAGCTAATTCATATAAAACTATAAACGGCTTCGGCACGGCTGAAATTGTAGAAAAGCGTTCACGCTTTATCGCAAGCGTAAAGCCTGTAACGGACGAAAAAGAAGCAGAAGAGTACATAAATCTTTTGCGAAAGGAATATTGGGATGCAAGGCATAATGTATACGCCTATATACTGAGAAACAATAACATTATGCGATACAGCGACGACGGCGAGCCTGCGGGCACGGCGGGCGTTCCCGTGCTTGACATACTCAAAAAGGAAGAACTGACAGACTTAATAGTAGTGGTTACAAGGTATTTCGGCGGAATTCTGCTCGGTACGGGCGGTCTTGTTCACGCTTATTCAAAGGCGGCAAAGGCGGGACTTGAGGCGGCGGGAATAAAGACGAGAATTCTTTGCCGTAAAATTCTTATAAAGTGCGATTATAATCTGCTTGGTAAGGTTCAGTACGAGGTAGCGGGCTTTTCGTCTGCAGTAAGCGGAGATGTAAATTACGGCGAAACAGTTGAAATGTCCGTCTTTGTGCCCGTAGAGGACGAGGAGAGGTTTGTCAAATTCATAGTTGACAAAACCAACGCAAAAGCAGAGGCATCTTTGGATGAAATTATGTATATGGACAGGTGATTAAATGATAAAAAAGATGGAAAGCCGGCTTATTACCGCCTCGGGGCGCATAAAAGATGCGTATATGAGCAGCTTTTTGTATCTTTTTATATGCTGGTTTAAGGAAAAGGTAATAGACAACAAATATATAAAGATATTTTTTGACACCTCAATTGTTGCAAATCTGTGGTACAAAAGCTTTTTCTACCGAAGCGCAATGTATAAAATCCGAAAAGTATCGCTTAATATCCCAAAGCCTACGCTCTCGTTTGACCGTATCTATATCGGGATTTTTATAGCGTTTATTCTTCTTCTGCCCGACAGTTTGTGGACGGGATATGTGTGGATTCCTGCGTTTTTGGCGCTTGCGCTTTTTTATATTTCGCATAATGTGAGAGGAAGAGTCGGCACGGTTTTTGTGCTTGTAAATCTTGTGCTGGGAATATTTTTGCTTGTTTCGTTTCTGGGACTTCCGTATAAAAGTGTAAGACCTATTGCGTATCTGATATTCGGGGTAGATTTGTTTTTTATGATTTCGTTTGCCTTGCGTACCGAAGAGGATTTAAGAAAGATTTTGAATATTTTGTTCGTTACCGCCGTTATTCTGTGCGGTATCGGCTTTTTGCAGAAACCGCCCGCAACAAGCGTATACAGCAACGGAATAAGATTTGGCGAGGTACTTGTGCTGATTTTTCCGTTTGTGTTTATGTTTCCGCCCGATTTTGAGTCCAAAACAAGAAAATATCTGTATCAGGCGTTTATTTTCATTCTGTTTTTCAATGTGGTGACTGCTACTCAATCAAGAGCGGCATTCATCGGCTTTTGGGTAGAGGTAATCATACTGATTTTGACAAATATAAGATATTTTCCATTTATGATAATGCTTTTGCCGCTTGGACTTAACACCGTTTTTGAAAACATCGGCAAGCTGTGGCAGGCGGCGGGCAGAGGCGATGTTGCTATGAATATCATAAGCCTTTTCAGGCAGTTCTGGAACTACGGCTTTGGTATAAGCCGTGAGGCAGTTATGAACATATACGGCACTCAGGAGATAATAGGTGCGGGCAGAACTTATATAAGTATTGCTTCGGATATAGGTGCAATACTTCTTATTCTGTTTCTGGCGTATGTGTTAAGACTTGCACATTCTACGCTTACCGCAATGTTTTCAAACGATAAAAGGTATAAGGAATATTTTGCGGCAGGCTTTGCGGTTTTAATCGGAATATCGGTTGCATCCTTTGTGGAAACAACGATTTTTTCATCAAGAACAATGCTTGTTTACTGGATAATGCTCGGCTTTTTAAGAGCGGTAAGAATATTGAAGCTGGGCGTTTATGAGCCTTGACAACAGCAAAAAATTATGCTATATTTATAAAGCTTGCTGGTGTAGCTCAGTCGGTAGAGCATTTCACTCGTAATGAAAAGGTCGTGGGTTCGATTCCCTTCACCAGCTCCACGTCGCAGCGTGCTGCGCTATTTTCAAAGCACCCTCAAAAGAGGGTGCTTTTTGTTTGCTCCGCTGCTGCTCCTTTTTCGCAAAAAGTCACGCTCGGCTCGTCTGTTCGTTTGTAAACGCACTCACAACGCCTCACTGTCGCTACCAACTTTTTGCGAGTATCTTAGTTTAGCGAAAGCGTGCTGTGCTTTTTTAATTATTTACAAAAGCTTTTTTATGTGTTAAAATCATATTATGGGGGTGAAAAGGATGCATAAAATAGGGCAGATATTTAAAAAAATATTACTGCTTTTTTTGGCGTGCATTATGGTAATCATAATTCTGCCGCCCGTACTTTTTTATAATGTATCTACTCCCACAGACTACGGTGAATTTCTGCGATTTTCGCCGGTTTTTGAAGAATATACAAAGCAACACAACCATTTTGCCGATGCCTCAAAGGGCGAAAAGATAACACTTGACTTTGATATTTCGCATTTTGAAAAAACAGATGTTGAGGATATAGTTTCTGCGAAAATAAGGCTTGCTTTTTTGCGGGGCAGCGGCAGTGTTTCAAACAAGCTTTCGGTAAAGCTTGGTAACATAGAGGATTTTGCCGTTATCACCCCTTATACC
This sequence comes from Clostridia bacterium, assembly GCA_045661045.1. Classification (GTDB taxonomy): domain Bacteria; phylum Bacillota; class Clostridia; order Monoglobales; family Monoglobaceae; genus UMGS1820. The sequence continues at coordinate 26,162 of JAZREZ010000035.1, read as the reverse complement.
AAGGGGGATGAGGATGTGCTGTGGGAAATTGATGCTACCGAGTATGTAAGAGAGCTTATCAGGAACAAGACATACAATATACGCACCGAGATTTCATCGGCAAACAATATCGGCGCACTTATGGCGACGAGCGCTAACTCTGACCCGTCAATGAGGCCGTGTCTTAAAATTGCGACGGGGCAGTGGGTTGATATTGATGCACCAACCCTTAAAAAAGCCGAGATTTTAAATACGGCGTATATATCAAAAGAAAAGCCGCATATCACCGCCAATGAGCTTACTCGTGACAGAATTTATACAGGTGCTGAAAATGTGGCATATATCAGCACAAGGCTTAATCAATCGGCGTTCTGGGGTGAGGTAAGCTCTGCGGTATTATCGCTTGAAAAATTGAGTGCAGAGCCAAGCGAGGTAAAGGTGCACTTTTTAAACAACAACGAATGGACTCCTGAAAATTTAAGTGCCGATAATCTGCCGCTTGGTCCTGAAATGACGGCGAAAACTGCTTTGCTCAAGGGGGTTGGCAGAGTAAATATTGATATAACCCAGGGCATAAACGAGGCACGCAAAAAGGGAATTGAAACGCTGACACTTTATATTACGGGAAGCAACCTGACGGCATATTCCAAAGATGTGCGGATGTATATAAAAGAAACCGACGACAAAGCCTTGATTTGCGCTTTGGATGCGGGAGTATATGCGCTTTCAAACAACAATGCGGGCAAGGTGACAACGGCGCTTAGAAGAGTTTACACTTCCGAAAACGGTGAGCGGGCAAACATAGTCTGGAAAGATAAGTCCGATGTTTTGCGTGTAAAGGAAAACGGCGAGCTGATAAGACCGCTCTGGTATGAAGAGGATGCTTCTGTTGCGGTTGAGGCGGAGATTTCTTCGGGTAATCACAAAATTACAAGAGAATTTGACCTGACAATTTTAAGAGAAGAAAAGCCAAGCTATAATGACTATGAATTCAAAAACTTTATCAACATAGGAAAAAGCGTTAGCGAAAAAGAGGCTGAATTTGAAAGCGTACGCACAAGCGGAACAAAAAGACGCTGGACAGGATGGGGGTATTCGGATTACCGAACTCTGTCCGAAAACGGAGCGATGCTTCTTAATTTAGCGTGCAACGGCAATGCGGATAATTATATCACCTTTAAGCTTTGGAAAGAGGATTTATCATCTGTTATGTATCTTGCGGATTGCCTGACGGATGAAAAGATTACGATTAAAACACCCGAGTTAAAAGGAAGCGGGTTTGGTTATGCGACCTATAAGCTTCCCGAGAGCTTTACAAAGGGTAAGGATTTTGTAAGCCTGAGGCTTTTTGCAGAGGAAGAATCGTGCGGGATTTATGCCGTGTATATTACCGACAGCCCCTGCTTTAACCCCGCAGAATTTAAGGCTCACGGCGAAAAGATTGTGGAAAATGTTTTTTCGGCGCCGATGACTTACAAAACAGACGCAAATGTTATAACCTTTACTGCAAAGGACGGCAAGGCGGTCTTTGAACTGAAAGACGGTGTGGCTACCGTTTTACAAAGCCTTAAGGGCTATGACCGATATTCAGACAGTTGTCCCGTGATTTCAGAAAGCGGAGTGTATGCAATCGATTACGGAGAATATAAGCTTATATGGAACAAGGGCGAAGAAGAAAGCTCTATACCATATGACAGACTTAATATGTCGGGCGTGTATCGTGATGCACAGAGCGGAATATATTACACATTCCCTGATGATTTGCAGACGGATGCGGCGGTCATTCCGCAGGATGCGACGGCTTATGACGGCAAAGAGCAAAAGATAAAGAGCGGTGAGCTTATATTGCTTGTCCGCATTGCAAATCCGATGCAGAACTCTGTATGGAGGGTTGCGGCGGTCAACGGAAGAAGCGTTGCCGAGATGGGCTTTGACAAGAACGAAAGGCTTGAAAGCGTTGAGCTGATTCTTGAGGGAAGCCTGGAAGAGAGAACAACTAAGGCAGAGGTTATTGTGGGAATATACGAAAATGAAAAGCTTGTATCGCTTACTAAAAAGGAGTTTAAAACTTCGAGAAAGGAATACAAAATTGATTTTTCGGATGAGAAGATTTATATAAAAGAAAATCAGACGATGAGAATTTTTGTTGCGGACAAAAATCAGAAATTGTTTGAAATTCAACCAATAGTTGAAATAAGTTAGTCCTCCTTACATAAGGAGGACTTTTCTTTTGCAAAAAACACCCGAATGGGAGTTTTTATATTATCAACATTCTTGCAACTACTGCGGACATAATAATCCCGCAGAGGTCGGCGCAAAGTGCCGCCGCCGTTGTATGCCTCGTCTTTTTTATGCCTACTGCGCCGAAATATACCGCAATTGTATAAAAAGTGGTTTCGGTTGACCCCATCATAACGGATGCGACCTTTCCCGCAACCGAGTCAGGCCCAAGCGTGCCGAAAATATCCGACACCACCGCAAGCGAGGCGCTTCCTGATACCGGGCGCAAAAGTGCAAGAGGAAGAACCTCTGCGGGAAGTCCCACCAGGTTTAAGGCGGGGGCAATTGCGGTAGAAATAAGCTGGAGTGCACCGCTTTCTCTGAGCATATTCACGGCGACCATAAGTCCCACAAGTGCGGGGATAATGCCCGCCATACAGCTTGCGCCCTCTTTTGCCCCCTCTATGAAGCAATCGTAAACTCCCACCCTTTTTATAAGTCCGAAAGCCACAAAAACCGCTATAAATGCGGGCATTGCAAAAATTGAGATATAGTTCATAATTTTTTCTTCTCCAGAATTTTAGTCGCTGTTATACCGCATATCAGTGCAAGCGTGCTTACAATCCATACAGGAACGATAACTTCTCCGCTGTTTGCGCTTGACCACATCTGCCGCATCGAAATAAGAGTTGCGGGGATAAGCTGAATTGATGCAGTATTTAAAACCACAAGCGTACACATTTCGTTTGTCGCAACTCCCTTGTTTTTATTGAGCTTGTCAAGCTCTTTTATCGCCCTTATGCCAAACGGCGTTGCGGCGTTGCCCATTCCTAAAAGATTTGCAACAATATTCATAACAATAGCGCCCATTGCGGCAGAGTTTGCCGAAACTTTAGGAAAAAGCAGATTGAAAACGGGACGCAAAAGCTTTGCAAATAAATTCATAAGCCCTGCCCTTTCGCCTATTCTTGAAAGGCCCGTGAAAAGACACATTATTCCAAGCAGGGAGATACAGCTTTCTATCGCAGAGGATGCGCCCGCAACTGCCGCCGCTGCGGTTTGCTCTACTCTGCCTGTAAAAAGCGAGATTACAAGGGATAGGACTATCATACCGCCCCATATTTTGTTCATCATATTATCACCGATATATAATATTCGGCTTTTTGGTGCTTTATGTTGCAAAGTTTATGTGTTTTGTGTATAATGGGCTTGAGGTAATTTTATGAATATTGATAAAAATGAGGTTTTGCGATACCTTAAGGCAAAACCTGACGAAAACATTTTGAATTTAATAGAGGATTGTTCGGCTTGTCTTTTAAAGGTTGCAAGGCCAAAAACGGTTTATAAGGAATTTTCTCTCACGCATAATCCGCTTTTAATAGGAGGAATAGCCTTTAAAGGCAAGGACATAGAAAAATTTTTAAGCGGATACTCAACCTGTTATCTGCTTGGAGCAACGCTTGGAATTGAGGTTGATACCTTGATTTTAAAGGCTCAGGCAACCGATATGGCAAGAGCTGTGGTGCTTGATGCGTGCGCAACCGATTTGATAGAAAAGGTGTGCGACACATTTGGAAAGCGCCGTTTCAGCGCGGGATACGGTGATTTGCCGATAGCGCAACAGACGGATATATTCAGGCTTCTTGATATAGAAAGAAAAATCGGAGTGTGTCTTACAGACTCTTACCTTTTAACACCGACAAAATCTGTAACTGCAATCATTGGAGGAAAACAATGAAGATAATTGATTATTTAAAGCAGAATATTTTAATATTTGACGGAGCGATGGGAACCATGCTTCAGGCGGCGGGACTTTCTGCAGGAGAAATTCCGGAAAGCTACAACATAACAAATCCCGAAATAGTTGAAAGCATTCACAAAACCTATGTTGATGCGGGGGCTGACATAATCACTGCCAACACCTTTCAGGCAAACGAATTTAAACTTTCGGAAAGCGGTTATTCCGTAGAAGAAATAATCGAAAAAGGTGTGACTCTTGCCAAAAAGAGCGGGGCGAAATATGTGGCTCTTGATATGGGGCCTCTCGGTCAGCTTATGAAGCCGATGGGAACGCTCACCTTTGAAAAGGCATATGACGCCTTTAAACGCCAGGTTATTGCGGGAGAAAAAGCGGGCGCAGATTTAGTTCTGCTTGAAACCGCATCGGACATATTGGAGGTAAAGGCGGCAGTTTTGGCGGTTCGTGAAAATACGGATTTGCCGATATTTGTAAGCCTCAGCTTTCAGGAGGATGGGCGCACCTTTGTCGGTTGCGACCCTAAAACTGCGGCGGTTGCGCTTTCTGCACTTAATGTTGATGCAGTTGGTGTAAACTGTTCGCTGGGGCCTAAAGAGCTTGAAAATATAGTTGATACTTTGCTTGAATATTCAACCGTACCCGTTCTGGTTCAGCCGAATGCGGGACTTCCTAAAATAAAGGACGGCAAGACCGTTTATGAGGTAGATGCAAAAGAATACAGCGATTACCTTTGTGCATTTGCGAAAAAAGGTGCAGCAATCCTTGGCGGTTGTTGCGGAACAACCCCTGATTTCATAAGGGCGGTATGCGAAAACTTAGAGGACAGAAAGAGGGCAGAGGTAACCCCAAAAAGCATAACGGCTATAACATCGGGCACAAAAACTGTTGAGTTTGACAACAATATCACGGTAATTGGTGAGCGTATAAATCCTACGGGCAAAAAACTTTTAAAGGAAAAGCTGAGAGAGAAAGACTTTAATTACATAATGAGCGAGGCGATAAAGCAGAGCGAAAACGGCGCAGATGCGCTGGATGTAAACTGCGGACTTCCCGAAATTGACGAGCCGTTGATGTTAAAGCGTGCCGTTGAGGAAATTCAGGCGGTTGTAAATCTTCCGCTGCAGATAGACAGTTCGGACTTTTCTGCTATTGAAAAAGCGGTTCGTATCTATCGCGGAAAGCCGATTATCAACTCGGTATGCGGCAAAAAAGAGAGTATGGATGCCATTCTTCCAATCGCTAAAAAGTACGGAGCGGCAGTAGTTGCACTTACGCTTGATGACGATGGTATTCCCGAAACTGCTGAGGGAAGAGTAAAAATCGCACAAAAAATAATCGATGCCGCAAAGGAATACGGCATTGACAAAAAGGACATAGTTGTAGATTGTCTTGTTTTAACTGCATCGGCTCAGCAAGCGCAGGTAAAGGAAACCATAAAGGCGGTAAGCCTTATAAAGAAAATGGGTGTCAAAACGGTTCTGGGTGTCAGCAATGTATCGTTCGGACTTCCTAACCGCCCGCTTTTGAATTCGGTATTTTTGGGTGCGTGCTTTGGAGCGGGGCTTGACTCTGCAATAATAAATCCTATGTCGGATGCGGTAATGGATACTGTCAGGGCGTTTCGTGTTTTAAATAACACAGACAAGGATGCGGGAGAATATATACCCCGCTATGCAAATTCGGCTGAAAAAGTTGTCGAAAAAACAGATGCCGACCTTAAAACCCTGATAGAAACAGGTCAGCGAGAAGAGGCGGCACGAGTGACACAAATGCTTGATGCTTCCCCGATGGAGATAATTGATAAATTTGTTATACCCGCACTGAATGCGGTTGGCGACAAATATGAAAAGGGAATAATTTTTCTGCCGCAGCTTATGCAGTCGGCAGAGGCGGCAAAGGCGGCATTTGATGTAATAAAGGCAAAGGGAAACGGCACTCAAATCACAAAGGGCAAGGTTTTGCTTGCAACTGTTGAGGGTGACATTCACGACATAGGCAAAAATATTGCAAGGATGCTTCTTGAAAACTACGGCTATCAGGTGATAGATTTGGGAAGAAGCGTTCCAGCCGAAGAAATTGTAAAGACTGCAAAGGAGCAGGACATAAAGTTAATCGGTTTAAGTGCGCTTATGACTACAACGGTTCAGAGTATGAAAGAAACCATAGATGCGCTTAAAACAGCGGGCTTTGACGGAAAAGTTATGGCCGGCGGAGCGGTGCTTTCGCCTGAATATGCAAATTTTGTAGGGGCGGACTTTTATGTGCCCGATGCTAAATCAGATGTTAAAATAGCAGATGAAATTTTCAGGGTGATGAAGTGAAAGAATTTATAATTGATAAAAATAATGACGGCGTAAGGCTCAGCAAGTTTATGCAAAAGGTTATGCCCGCCTTAAAAACGGGCGAGATTTACAAGGCGCTTCGCAAGAAAAAGGTGCGCGTTAACGGCAAGCACAAGGATGCAGAGTTTCGGCTTTCAGAAAAGGACATTGTTTCCATATATATGAATGACGAGCTTTTTGAAAGCGAGGCACAGGAATTTGCGTGGCTTACTGCTAAACCTGATATAGACATTGTGTATGAGGATGAAAATATAATAGTTCTTAACAAGCCGTCGGGACTTGTGTCGCAAGACGAGGGCGATTCGCTTGAGAGCAGAATGAGAGCATATCTTTACAAAAGGGGCGAGGTGGATTTAAAAGCCGTTCCGCTCTTTATTCCGTCGCTTTGCCACAGAATTGACAGAAACACGGCGGGGCTTGTAATTGGTGCAAAAAATGCCTTATATTTAAGAGAGATAAATGAAAGGATTAAAAAAAGAGAAATCCGCAAATTTTATCTTTTGGAAACGGAACAGACACCAACACCCCCAAGCGGAATAATTGAGGGATATCTTAAAAAAGACGAAAAAAATCGTAAAATGGTGTTTGCAGATAGCGGGGCATATTGCAAAACCGCCTATAAAACCTTAAAAAGCGGAAATCCCGCACTTGTTGAGGCAGAGCTTTTTACAGGAAGAACGCATCAGATAAGGGCAGGCTTTGCAAGACTTAACGCACCTCTTGTTGGAGATGTGAAATACGGCGCTAAAAAAACTGCCGACAAAGATTATCAGCAGCTTATAGCGTATAAAATCATATTCGATTTTGACGACGGCAGTTACTTAAGCAAAAAAGAGATACAGATATGAAAAAAGACATCCAATGGATGTCTTTTTTCTGGCGTGCCGCAGAAGATTCGAACTCCCGACCTTCTGATCCGTAGTCAGACGCTCTATCCAGCTGAGCTAGCGGCACATTTTTGTAACTAAGCCATTATAACACCATTTTTCAAAAAAATCAAGTCTTTTTTGAAAAATATTTATAACTTTGACTTTTAGAGGAGAATATGTTAAAATATAAGGGTTAATTTTTTCAAAAGGGTGTTATTATGTTTAAGCTGACAGATATAACAATAGATAAAAAAGAAGAATTAAATAAATACTTAAACCGCAGATGCAGTCGTAACTCGGAATTTTCGTTTACAAATCTTTTTATGTGGCGTAAAAGCTATGATATGAAATATGTAATTCTTGATGATATGCTTGTTATTATGCCAAAGCACGCAGACGGTCCGAGAAGTGCGACATTCCCTATTGGCTACCGAAACGCTGACGGAACCGAGCGGGATATTAAGCCTGCCATAGAGCAAATTCTTGATTATTTTGAAAAAACAGGCGAAACACCCCTTATCAGACTTTATGACGAAAAAGCGGTTAAAAAGCTTACCGAGGCTTTTCCGAATAAATTTATAATAACTGAGGACAGAAACAGCTTTGACTATGTTTACAGCGTAGAAGAGCTTACAAACCTTTCGGGAAAGCGTTTTCATTCAAAGAAAAATCATATAAATAAGTTTAAAAAGCTGTACCCTGATTTCAAATATGAAAAAATAACTTCAGCAAGCGCAAAAGAATGTATTTCTCTGCTTGAAAAGTGGCTTGATAACAAGAATTTTGAAAATGCAGAGGGCGAAGAAAAAGAAGCGGTTTTAGAGCTTCTTAATAATTGGGATATGCTTGATATCGTTGGCGGAGCAATAAAGGTAAACGATGAAATGGTTGCCTTTTCGATAGGTGAGCCTCTTTGTGGAGAAACGGCAGTTATTCATTTAGAGCACGCCGACACAAAATACGAGGGCGCTTTTGCTATAATGAACCAACAGTTTTTGGAGCACGAATGGCAAAACTTTGTGTATGTCAATCGTGAGGAAGATATGGGCATCCCGGGTATGCGAAAAGCTAAGGAGTCCTATCGCCCCGTATTTATGGTTGAAAAATATGTAGCTACCCTGTGTCAATAGAATTTTAAAATTTCTATTGACACGAGGCGTAAAATATGGTATTATAAATAAGCTGTTTTTAAGTGGTCCGGTAGTTCAGTTGGTTAGAATGCCAGCCTGTCACGCTGGAGGTCGTGGGTTCGAACCCCATCCGGATCGCCATTTGCTGCCCTAGCTCAGTAGGTAGAGCACTTCCTTGGTAAGGAAGAGGTCGGCGGTTCAAATCCGCTGGGCAGCTCCAGAAAGAAACGACAATTTTCGAAAGATTATTGTCGTTTCTTTTTGTATTCTTATCTTTTCTCTCTTCTCTCTTCACTCTTCTCTAAAATTGCCGTTTCCAGAGAATAGATAAAAGAGAATAGAGAAGAGAAAAGGAAGTTTTGCTTATGCAAAACATTGAATTGTATATAAAATTATGATATACTGAATTTGAGGTGAAACTTAATGGAAGGTCCGCTTTTAAATAAATCTCTGGAATTTGCTACACAAATCGTTTTATTTTATGAGGAATATGCAAAATGTAAACGAGATACAACTATCGCAAAACAACTTCTTAGAAGTGCAACAAGTGTTGGTGCAAATATAAACGAAGCAATCTATGGAAACAGCAAGCCTGATTTTATTGCAAAACTACATATTTCTCTAAAAGAGGTTAGCGAAAGTATATATTGGCTTACGCTTTTAAAGAATACCAAATTATTTGAATATGATTATGATAATTCAATTAGTCTTGCAGAAGAAATCAAGAAAATGCTTATTTCATCAATAAACACGGCAAAGAAAAATCAAAATTAAATATTTCTATGGTTATTTTTTTCAGTTATATCACGCAAACTAAAAAGCACTTGCAGGCGCAAGTGCTTTTTTTTATCCTATTATGTTTATGTTATACAAAAATAAGAAGATAATTGGTGCAACAAGTATTATACTGTCGCAGCGGTCTAAAATTCCGCCGTGGCCGGGCAGAAGATTGCCGAAATCCTTAACGCCGAACTGCCTTTTTATACATGATGCAACCAAATCGCCAATTTCTGACATAACTGCGGTGATAAGTCCAAGCAGGAACAAAAGCCACAGATTAAAGCTTCCGTTAATTGCTTCTGTAAAGAACAGATTTATTATTATGCCGAAAATCACAAACGAAAGTCCGCCGCCTATTACGCCTGCAACTGCGCCCTCTACTGATTTTTTGGGGCTGATGTTGGGGCATAACTTATGTTTGCCGAACCGACAACCGATAAAGTATGCGCAGGTATCGGTCAAAAATGCGCCGATAAATACAAGCCAGATGTATACTTTGCCGTAATCAAGGTTTCTTAGATAGGTAATGTGTGACAGAAAATATGGGATATAGATAAGCCCGAAAATCAACATTCCTATATGAATGACCGAGATTTCTCTGTTGCTCAGTAGCATTGCGACAAAAAGTGCACCTACAAATACATATACAAGGGCAAGTGATGTGCCCGTATCAAAGCCCCATCCGATTGATATAACAACAGATGCCAAAAAGCCTAATAGGCATAAAGGTCGGTACTTTAAAAGCTCGGTTGCCTTAAAGTACTCATAAAGACCAATAAGTGATGCGAGCATAACCACACTCGTTATAATAAATGAGGGGCCTAAAAGAACCAGTATCACTAATGGAACGCCTATAATAGCTGTAAGTAAACGCATTTTTAAGGATGGCATAATGTCACCGCCTTTTGTTTTATACGCCGCCGAAGCGTCTGTTTCGGTTTTGAAAATCTATTATCGCAGACTCTAAATGCTTGTTTTTAAAGTCAGGCCAGCAAATGTTGCTGTACCAGAATTCAGCATACGCCGCCTGCCACAAAAGAAAGTTTGAAAGTCTGTATTCGCCGCTTGGGCGGATAATCATATCCACCTCGGGCAGATTTTTTGTATCTAAATATTTTGAAAAGACATCCTCGCAGATATCATCCTTTGAAGCTTTGCCGTTTTCGATGTCAGAATAAAGTTCGCGTACTGCGCGGATAATTTCATCTCTGCCGCCGTAGTTTAAGGCAAGATTTAAGGTTATGGCTTTTCCGTCTTTGGTAATCTCCATAGCGCTTTGCATTGCCTCTCTAAGTTTTTCGGAAAATTTTGAGGTATCACCGCTTATAATAAGACGGACATCGTTTTCTTTAAAGCGCTTTTCTGCCTGACTTAAATAATCATACAAAAGCTCCATCAAAGCATCGACCTCATCCTGAGGGCGACACCAGTTTTCAGTAGAAAACGCATATGCCGTAACAACCTCTACACCGATTTCGCCGCAGTAACGGATAATTTCTTCAAGAGTTTTTGCTCCCTGCTTATGCCCTGCCGTGCGGGGAAGCCCCTGCCGTTTTGCCCATCTGCCGTTGCCGTCCATAATAATGCCGATATGCTTGGGGATTCGGGACATATCAAGGGTGCTTTTCTGCTTCTTTTTAAAGAACACGGATTAAACCTCCATAATTTCCTTTTCTTTGTCAGCTGTGATTGTGTCAATCTGCTTTACAAATTTATCGGTAAGTTTTTGTATTCTTTCTTCTAAATCCTTTAAGTCGTCCTCGGTAATCTCGTTAGCTTTCTTCTGCTTTTTAAAGCCTTCAAGAGCATCACGGCGAATGTTTCTGATAGCAACCTTTGCATCTTCGCCACGCTTTGAAATGCCTTTTTTAAGCTCTTTTCTGCGCTCCTCTGTAAGAGGTGGGAAGTTAAGGCGGATAACCTTACCGTCGTTGTTGGGGTTGATGCCGATATCTGATGTCTGAATAGCCTTTTCAATCTCCTTAAGCAGAGTTGCATCCCAGGGCTGAATAACGATAGAACGAGCCTCGGGAACTGAAACTGTGCCAACCTGAGCAAGCGGAGTAGCTACGCCGTAATATTCAACTGTGATTTTGTCAAGGATTGCAGGGTTTGCTCTTCCTGCGCGGATTGAAGCATAGTCTGCCTCAAGAGCGGATATAGCTTTGTTCATTTTATTTTCTGCATTTTGCATATAAATTACCAACCTTTCGTTATTTTTGAACTATTGTTCCGATTTGTTCGCCTAAAACGGCTCTCTTGATATTTTCGGGGTCGTCAAGACCGAATACCACAATAGGAATATTATTATCCATACAAAGAGAAGTTGCAGTAGAGTCCATAACACCAAGACCTCTGTTTAAAACTTCCATAAAGCTGAGCTCTGTGAACTTTGTTGCGTTTGGATTGATGTTGGGGTCGCTGTCATAAACGCCGTCAACCTTTTTGGCAAGCAGTATAACTTCTGCATCAATTTCAGCCGCTCTGAGAGCCGCAGTTGTATCTGTTGAAAAGAATGGGTTACCCGTGCCGCAGGCAAAGATAACAACTCTGCCCTTTTTAAGATGCGAAGCCGCTCTTAATCTGATATACGGCTCTGCAATCTGGCGCATCTCAATAGCAGTCTGCACACGGCATTCAACGCCTAAATGCTCAAGAGCATCAAGCATTGCAAGTGAATTTATAACGGTTGCAAGCATACCCATATGGTCTGCACGCGAACGGTCCATACCCTCGCCCGTTCTGCCTCTCCAGAAGTTGCCGCCGCCTACAACGATGGCGATTTCAACCCCCATATCGTAACATTCTTTAACCTTTAATGCGATTGCATCAATAGTAGGCTGGTCAAGACCAAAGCCTTTTGCGCCGGCAAGTGCCTCGCCGCTGATTTTGAGCATAATTCTCTTGTACTTGGGTTTCATCTGATATTCTCCTTTGTTTTTTAGTCGCTGAGTCCGGGGTTAGCCGAAACTTTATCCGATGTTTTTTTGCTTGATGTATCTGACGAAGAGTCAGTTTTTTCAGAGCTTGCAGAGGTCTGAATGCTTGATGGGTCGGTAGTGCCCTCTTTAACCGTCTTGGTAGACGGAATAGTGCCCAGCGATGTATCGTTGCTTTCATCCTTTTGATTAAGTTCGCGGTTTTCTTTTTCAAGCTCATTTATTTTTTCGGTAAGCTGTTCAATCTGCGCATCCTTTAAAGCCTCCTGACCGCTTGGAACGGACATAAGCTTAAACGAAAGCCCGAATGTTAATAAAAACACACCGAGTATTACAAAAATTATACCAAAAATAACTGCCGTTTTGCGCTTTCCCGACATAATGTGTATCATTCCTTTCGATGATTTGCATTGTTGAGTTCAGTATATCATAGAAAGTGTCTTTTTTCAAGACAAAATTTAGCGTCTTGTCCGCCGTGCGTTTCTGTATCGTTTTGCTCTTTTTATGTCGGTGTATATCATAAAGATAAACCAGGCTATAATCAAAACGATTACTGAAAGAACAAGGTATACAATAACTCTTATCAGCGTAAAGCTCCACAGCCATTCGCCAAGAGCCATAATCGGCCAGAAAAAGCTTCTCTTTACATCCTTGGTGGCAAGAAGAACACCCTCGCCGACCTGCTCGCCGTTTAGCATAACCTTTATTTTGCCGACATTTTGCCCCGCCGTAACAGGCGCATAAATCGCATCGGGAATATCGGGAACAAGCTCAAGGTCTTCGGGCTTTGTGCTGTTTTTAACTATCGCCTTGACAGTATCCTCTGTTGCAAGAGTCAAAGAATCTCTGCCTCTGCCTTGCTTTACCTTGATTTCGCAAGCCATATCGTCTTTTTTAAGGGCGGTAATCGCCGTAAAGTTTGCAAAACCCCAGTCAAGCATTTTTGCGCTGTCGCCGTGAGAGATGGATGCATCCTTTGCGCCGAAAACAACGCCTATAAGCTCGATGCCGTTCTTAACTGCCGCTGACACGAGGCAGTTGCCCGCATCGTCGGTATAACCCGTTTTGATGCCGATTGAGCCTTTGTAAAAATATTGAGTATATCTCATTGCGGACAAAAGTCCGTTGGTGTTTATGTAGTAACGCTCCTGCTCGGTTTTGTTGGTGGGCGGAATTTTAACATGTGCAATATCACAGATGTTGCGGAATTTGGGTAATTTCATTGCGGCGCACGCAATTTTTGCCATATCCAGAGCAGTAGTGTAATGCTCGTCTCTGTGAAGACCGTGCGGATTTGCAAACTGCGTATCGTTTGCGGACAATTCGTCTGCACGCTGGTTCATTAAATTCACAAAATCGGGAACGCTTCCGCTTATTGCGGTAGCGATTGCACAAGCGGCATCGTTGCCCGATGCTACCATAAGTCCCTTTAAAAGATTGTCAAGGGACATAATTTCGCCCTCTTTAAGAGCGATGCTTGAACCGTCGATTGGTAAATCCTTAAGCATTTCGGCGGTTATCTCTATCTGTGCATCCATAGAAATCTCGCCCCGCTCCACCGCCTCGACTGCAAGGAGCGCCGTCATAATCTTGGTAGTGCTGGCGGGATACATCTTTTTTGAGCCGTTTGTCTGGAATAAAACTCTGCCGTTTACAGAGTCAACCAAAACGCCCGCCTCGCCGTCTGAAAGTATGGGCGATGCAAGAGGTGTTACCTCGATGTTCTCAATTGCATATACCGAAAAAAAGGAAAAACAGAATATAATTATCCCGCATATTGCGAGAAAACGAGTAGCTTTATTCAATATTTTTCTCCTCCTTTTCAAGTCGTTCTCTTTCGGCTTGCGAAAGCCTTAAGTATTGTGGGATTAAATCGTTGCTGTCTATCGTGTTGCCCATAAGAAATTCCTCGTAGCCGATTTGAGCAACAGACGATGCAAGGTTCATCCTCTGGGATGCCGAGGCAAAAACTGCTCTGTCCTTTAAGCGTTCATTTATCTTGCCTGCAAAAACGGGCAGACCGTCACCTAAAAAGATGATTTTGCCCTCGGTATTTTCAAGCTCATCCAAAAGGTCGTCCATCGAAAGCGCTCTGTCCTCACAAAGTCTTTCGTTTTTCTTGAATAAGGCATTATACACCTGACCTCGTCTTGCATCAAGTATGGGACAGATAATGCCGTCAAATTCCGATACATTATAAGCCAGCGCCTTAAGAGTAGATACCGCAACACATGGCTTGTTTGCCGCATAAGCAAGTGCCTTTGCAGTTGCAACGCCTATCCTCACGCCCGTAAATGAACCTGGACCTACAGCCGCCGCAAAGCAGTCTATGTCGGATGCCTTAAGCTCTGCCTGATTTAACATAAATTCAATCAGGGGCATAATCTTTTGCGAATGAGTTTTATTGTTGTTTAAAACCACCTGAGCCATCAGTCTGTCGTCATTTAAAAGAGCGGCAGTTGCCGACATACAGCAGGTGTCTATTCCGAATATTATCATATATTATCCTCGCTTATTACTATCTCGCGATAGGCTTCGTCAATATCGCAGTTTTTTGAAAAATTCACCCATATGGTGTTGCTTGGCAGAATGTTTTTTATGTTATCCGCCCATTCAATAAGGCAGATGCCGTCGCCAAAAAGGTAATCATCCATCCAGTCACATTCTTCAAGTGACGGATTTTCGAGTCTGTAAACATCAAAATGGTAGATGGGAAGAGTGCCGTCGTATTCATTAACCAGCGTAAAGGTCGGGCTTGTTACATCGTCGCTTTCGCCAAAGCGTGAAACTATGCCCTTAACGAACGCAGTTTTTCCGCAGCCTAAATCCCCCGACAAAGCAACTATTGCTCCGGGGGTTAATTTTTCTGAAAAGTTTTTGCCAAGTAATTGAGTTTCGTCCTCGCTGTGTGTTATATGTTTCACGATATGCACTCCATTCATATATTTATTATATAAATATATGGCTCATAAGTCAACACATAAATTTATGTTGAAATTTGCTGAGTTTTATTTTATAATGAAAACATAAATAATTTTTCAGCGGAGGTAAATGTTATGGATAGAGTAGATAAAATAAATTATTATCTTGATATTGCAGACACTGTTACCGAGAGAGGAACTTGTCTAAGACGCAACTTTGGTGCGATAATCGTAAAGAATGACGAGATTGTAGCAACGGGATATACAGGTGCACCAAGAGGCAGAAAAAATTGTTCTGACCTCGGTTTTTGTATGAGAGAGGAAATGAATATCCCAAGAGGCGAGAGATACGAGCTTTGCCGCAGTGTTCACGCAGAGGCAAACTGCATAATTTCAGCCGCACGCCGTGATACAATCGGTGCGACACTTTATCTGGTCGGCAGGGACAAAAAATCAGGCGAGCTTGTTGAAAAGGCTTGTTGCTATGCGATGTGCAAGCGTATGGTTATAAATGCGGGCATTGATAAGGTTATAGTTCGTGAAAGCAAAAGCGAATATACTACCTATCTTGTGTCTGACTGGATTGAAAATGACGATAGCTTAGCAGGAGCATTGGGGTACTGATATGACAGAGACTCAGCTTAAAGTGGACAGATTTTTGGACTTATATAAGGAAGTAGAAGAAGCTCTGCGGGAAAAGGGGTTAACTCACGGCAGGAGCAGTATTATAATGCAGTTTATTGCATCGCCCGAGGGCAGACCTTTCAGGGATGAGCTGAACACTTGTCGGGAGATGCGCAACATTTTGGCGCATAATCAGGATATTGAGGGTGAAGCGCCCTTTGTGCCGACAGACGCTTCGATAAATGCTCTTGAAAAAATCTTGAATTATCTTAAGATGCCGCCCCTTGCGCTTTCAAGCGGGACAAGATATGAAAATCTTATCTGTGCAAAGCTTTCGGACAGAGTAAAGCCGATTATGGAAAAGATGACAGAGCGTGGCTTTTCGCACATACCTGTATTTGAAAATGGTGTATTGTTCGGTGTTTTCAGCATAAGTACAATATTTTTGCATACGCTTGAAAAGGGCGAAACGGTGATTGACGAAAACACCCTGATAGGTGATTTCAAAGAGGATTTGCCGATAGAAAATCACATAGCTGAAAGTTTTGAGTTTGCATCGGCTGAAACGACGGTTGTTGAGGCGGAGGCGCTTTTGAAAAAAGCTACCGCTCCCGAAAACAAGAGGATAGCGGCACTCTTCATTACTCGAAGCGGAAATAAAAATGAACGCATTCTGGGAATGGTAACGCCCTGGGATGTTTTACATGAATAAAATACAAAAGGAATGATAAATATAATATGAAGGTATCCATATTAGGTTCAACGGGTTCTATTGGAACTCAGGCACTTGAGGTAGTCAGCGATCTTAGAGGAATAAAGGATATAGACGTTGTTGCCATATCAGGAAATAAAAACATAAAGCTTTTGGAAGAACAAATTCGAAAATTCAAGCCGAAAATGGCGGCGGTATCGGATGAAGCGTCTGCACGACTTTTAAAGGTTGCTGTTGCTGATACAAATTGTAAGGTCTTATCGGGAGAGGCAGGTTTGTGCGCAGTATCCTCTGAAAATGATGCGGATATGGTATTATCTTCGATAGTTGGGTTTGCAGGACTTGTTCCTACAATGAAGGCCATTGAAAGCGGAAAGGATATTGCGCTTGCCAACAAGGAAACACTGGTTACGGCGGGAAGTCTTTTTATGGATGTCGTAAAGAGACATAATGTACGGCTTTTGCCTGTTGATAGTGAGCAATGTGCTATTTTTCAGTCGCTTCTGGCGGGAAAGAGAAGTCAGCTTAAGAAAATTCTGCTGACTGCAAGCGGAGGACCATTTTTCGGCAAGAAAAAAGAAGAGCTTAAAGATATAAAAAAGGAACAGGCGCTTAAACATCCGAACTGGAGTATGGGCGCAAAAATTACGATAGACAGCGCAACCTTAATGAACAAAGGCCTTGAGGTTTTAGAGGCGCGCTGGCTTTTTGATGTGGACATTGACGATATTGAGGTTGTTGTTCAAAGAGAGAGTATAATTCATTCTATGGTGCAGTTTGATGACAAGAGCGTTATTGCGCAGATGTCTTTGCCTTCGATGAAGCATCCTATTCAGTATGCGTTTACATACCCCGAAAGACTTCCCTCAAATGATGAGAGTGTGGATTTTTCTGCGCTTGCAGGGCTTACCTTTGCAAAGCCTGATGAAGAAACATTCCGTTGTCTTGCTCTTGCTAAAAAGGCGGGAAAGGCAGGCGGTATAATGCCAACCGTTTTAAATGCGGCAAACGAGGCGGCGGTAGCGGCGTTTTTGGCTGATAAAATCGGATTTTTAGAGATTGCTGACATTGTCGAAAAGGCAATGGAGGACGCTTCAAACATAGAAAATCCGTCAATTGAGGATATAATCTATGCCAACAATGAAACGAGGAGTAAAATATGGCAATAATCGGAGCAATTCTGGTTTTTTCTCTTATAATATTTGTTCACGAGCTTGGACACTTTTTGGCGGCACGCATAACGGGCGTAAAGGTTCTTGAATTTTCGATAGGTATGGGTCCCGCCATTTTTAAAAGGCAGGGCATGGATACCCTTTATTCAATCAGGATAGTTCCAATGGGCGGCTTTTGCAAAATGGAGGGCGAGGACGAGGATTTAAAGACCGAGGGTTCGTTTAATGCGAAAAAGCCTCTTCCGAAAATTTTTGTGCTTGTATCGGGAGCTTTAATGAATGTTATTCTGGGATTTGTTATAGCTACATCGCTTGTTTTGACATCTGCAATCGGAGCGGGAGGACTTCCGTCAACGGTTGTGGCAGAGGTTAATCCTGACGCTTCTGCGGCTGAATTTTTGCGCGCAGGCGATAAAATTGTTGAGGTAAACGGAAAAAGAGTTCATATACAGAGAGATATCAGCTTTGCGCTTTCAAATGCAGAGGATAATTATACCGTCACATATTTAAGAGATGGAAAAAAGTATACCAACACATTCACTCCGTACGAAATGCAATATGAGGACGGAACAACGGGTAAATTTATCGGGTTCAGCATTGCGCCTCAAAAGATTACACCCTGGGGAGTGATAAGAGAAGGTTTTTATCAGACCGTGTGGATGGGTAAGCTTGTGTTTGTATCAATCGGTATGCTCTTTAGCGGTGAGGCGGGCGTTTCCGAGATGTCGGGGCCTGTCGGCGTGGTTCACGCTATGAATTCGGTAGCACAAAGCGGACTTTTGAATTTTATCTTTTTTGCGGGATTTTTGACGGTCAATATAGGTATTATGAATTTACTGCCGCTTCCTGCACTTGACGGAGGCAGAATAATCTTTGCGTTATTTGAGCTGATGTTTAAAAAACCCGTTCCCCCCGAAAAAGAGGGGTTTGTGCATATGATAGGATTTGCAATTCTTATCGGGCTTATGATTTTTGCCACTTGGAACGATATTTCAAGGCTTATTGGCGGTATTTAAAAAATTTTTTGAAATTCGCACACGAGCATACGAGAGTATACAAGAGCAAAAACGAGAAAAAAAGAGATTGCACATTACTAAATTAAATTTTTTGAAAAAAGGCTTGACAAAAGTTAAAATCCGTATTATAATAGCAAGGCACCCTGAAAAAAGGGGTGCCTTATTTATGAAATTGATTAGTTTTAATATATAAGGAGGTCGGCATTAAATGTCAACTTACATGGCAAAAGCCAATGAAATTGAAAAGAAATGGTACATTATCGACGCTGCCGGTAAATCGCTCGGTCGTGTAGCAGCAACAGCCGCTACAATTCTTCGCGGTAAGCATCGTCCTGAGTACACACCCGGCGTTGATTGTGGTGAATTCGTAATCATCATCAATGCAAAAGACGCAGTTTTAACAGGTAACAAGCTTCTTCAGAAGAAGTGGTTCAGACACACAGGTTACATCGGTCACCTTAAGGAAGTTTCTTATAAGGATTTGATGGAAACCCGTCCTGAAAAGGCAATGGAACTCGCAATCGCAGGTATGCTTCCTCACAACACATTGGGCAGAAAAGCAATCAAAAAGCTCAGAGTGTATAAGGATGCAAACCACAACCACGAAGCCCAGACACCAGTTGTTTGGGAACAAGCATAAGAAAGGGGACTGAATAAACATGGCAAACGTACAATATTACGGAACAGGCAGAAGAAAGAAGTCTGTTGCCAGGGTTAGACTGGTACCCGGCACAGGTGTTATTACTATCAATAAGAGAGATATCGACGAATACTTTGGCTTAGAAACTTTAAAAGTTGTTGTAAAGCAGCCTTTAGAGCTTACAAAGACAACAGGTAAGTTCGATGTATTGGTTACCGTTCAGGGCGGTGGCTTTACCGGACAGGCTGGTGCAATCCGCCACGGTATTTCAAGAGCACTCCTTGAGGTTGACGAAGAGTACAGAGCAGCTCTCAAGGCTGAAGGTTACCTCACTCGTGACCCGAGAATGAAGGAAAGAAAGAAGTACGGACTCAAAGCAGCAAGAAGAGCGCCTCAGTTCAGCAAGAGATAAAAAATACAAACACCCATTTTTGGGTGTTTTATTTTTATCCCATTGAACTTCGGCCGCCTCGGCACAGCGCTCGGCGGTCGTGGCTAAAAATATGCCACCGGCATATTTTCTTAACGCCCCGACAGTTCTCAAAGAGATAATTATTATCTACTACAAATCCCACAGACTTTGTCTGTGGGATTTTTGCTTTGTGATATAGTAAAGGCGTTGTAAAATTTAATTATATGTGTTAGAATGAATTTTGTTATATGGCTTGTACTTGCCGTTGCCATTATAGTGACGATTGCGATGTATCTGTCAGACAAATAAAAATTCGGTGTTGGTATACGCCTGTGTATCTTGTTCGGTCAGGTCTGCATCGGTGACAAAGCAGTCGATGCTGTCAAGGTCACATACCTTGTATTTATACCGATGGTCTATCTTATCCCCGCTGCAGAGAAAAACCTTTTTCTCCGCATTGGCAAGCATAATTCGGTGACTGCGGGTGGAGGCTTCGTCCCGGCTGAAGATGGTTCCGTCGCTATATCCGGTTGCGGAGAAGAACATAATATCTGCGTGGAAAGAGGAAAAGGAGTTTGCGGTGATATCACCTTGCAAAATCCCCGGCAGTTCGCTGATACAACCGCCGGTACAATATGTCTGAACCCCGTTTTCTCCAAGGAATGATGCGAGCAACATATTGTTGGTGATGGTGGTAATGCCTTTCTTTTTCACTAAGTAATGTCCGATATACTGTGCACTGGAAGATCCGTCAATCAGCACAGTATCATAGTCCTTAATCAGGGTTGCAGCTTTTGCTGCAATCCTGTTTTTTACGGTTTTCATGCTGTGTTGGCGAAAGACAAAGGGAGAAAAGACCTCCCCTTTCAGAGAAACACCGCCATAACTCCGTTTCACCAGTCCCTGATTTTCCAACAACGTCAGGTCACGGCGGATACTGGCGGGTGAATACCGGATTTCTTTGACCAGATAATCCACGGTCACATATTGGTACTTTTTCAGTATTTTGATAATTTCATTCATGCGTTCTGTCTGATACATAGCGCGCTCCTTTTTGATTATTGTTGATTATTTTTCAAAATTTCCGCAATTATTGATTTTTGGTAATTGTTTGTTATAATTGTAATATAAGAAAAAGAAAAAGTCAATATACGAGGAGGCGGTTGAAATGAAACAAGATGTTTATGTTCTGGGAATTGATATGGGTACAGGCGGTGCACGGGTAGGAATCTTTGATTTGAAGGGAAATCCCATTGTGTTCTGCGGTGAGAACTATCCCCTTTACACCCCGTCATCGGGAAGAGCGGAGCAAGATGTGGACGAGTGGTGGGATGCCATCTGCAAGGCATCAAAAAAGGCAATTGCAACCAGCGGAATCAATCCGGAAAACATTTGCGGTATGAGTGTGGATACCACCTGCTGTACGGTGCTTGTTTCGGGAGACGATATGGTTCCTCTGCGCCCTGCGATTCTGTGGATGGATGTGAGAGCGTCCCAGCAGGCAAAACGCATCTTTGATTCCGGACATCCGGCACTGAAGTATAACGGGTACGGGATGGTTTCTGCAGAATGTTTACCTGCCAAGGCTTTGTGGTTGAAAGAAAACGAGCCGGAACTCTGGGCAAAGACCACCAGATTGTATGAATGTACCGACTGGCTTATCTACCGGCTGACCGGTGAGTATACTGCCAGCATCAACTGTGCATCTGCCCGTTGGTATTACAATGCCAAAGAGGGCGGTTATCCGGCAGACTTTTATGAAAAAATCGGACTTGAAGATTTGATAGAAAAACTCCCCCAGAGGGTGCTCCCCATGGGAACATTGGTAGGAGGACTGACGCCGGAAGCTGCCGAACAACTGGGGCTGAAAGCAGGTACGCCGGTTGGCGAGGGCGGAGCCGATGCCTTTGTGGGCGTCATTGGTCTGAATGCGGTGCAACCAGGGAAAATGACCTTGATTACCGGTTCTTCCCATCTGCATATTGCACAGGTTACGAATTCCATTCATACCCAGGGAATCTGGGGTTCCTATCCTGATTGTATTGTGCCGGGACTTGAAATGGTAGAGGGCGGACAGACCTCGACGGGGTCTATTATTGAATGGTTTGTGAAAAACATTTGTGCCGGAGTTAAAGAAGATGCCCAAAAGGTGGGCAAGAACGTGTATGATTTACTCAACGAGGGGGCACGCAATCTTCCTATCGGGGCAGAGGGCCTGGTGGCATTGGATTTCTTTCAGGGAAACAGAACGCCTTACGTTGACCCTGATGTGAGAGGTATGTTCTACGGCTTGTCCCTCAATCATACGCCGATTCATATGTACAGAGCCATTATTGAAAGCATTTGTTACGGTACCGAGGCAATCATTGATGTATTCAGAAAATCCGGATTCCAATTAAACGAGATTGTGGTTTCCGGCGGTGCGGTCAAAAGCGATTTCTGGCTCCAGACCCATGCGGATGTGAGCAATGTGCCCATTACAGTTCCCAAAGTTACGGAGGGACCGTGTCTTGGCTCTGCGATTTTAGGCGCCGTGGCAGGGGGAGCGTATCCCGATATCAATACTGCCGCTGAAAACATGACCGCGGTAGATTATGTGGTAGAACCTGATGCAAAACGCCATGAAGAATATATGTTCTATTTTGAGAAATACAAAGAGTTTTACGCTCTGGCAAAAGACTGGATGCATGAGGTAACCATGCACACAACCAAAAACGAAAAGAAATAGGAGGATACCATGATACAGTTAGAACCTTCCATTCTGTCCTGCGATACCACCAGAATCGGGGAACAAATTCTTGCCGCACAGGCAGGCGGTGCCGATTTTGTGCATATCGATATCATGGACGGAGTCTATGTCAATAACCTGACATTCGGACCCAGAATGGTCAGCGATTTGAAAAAAATCACCAACATTCCTCTGTCTGTTCATTTAGAGGTATTACGGCCGGAACAGTATCTGGATATGTTTGCAGATGCAGGTGCGGATATCTTTTCTTTCCAGTTGGATGCATGCCACAATCCCATTGATTTGCTCCGGAGAATACGGGCAAAGGGAATGCAGGCAGGCATTGGTATCGGCCCTGCCTACGGGGTGGATAACCTTAAGTATTTGTTCCATCACATTGACCGGCTGATTCTGATGAGCGTGGAACCGGGTTATGAAAAGCAAACCTTTGAGGAAAGCGTGTACGAAAAACTGGTCACCGTCAAAAAAATGATGGAGGAAAGCGGATATCATATTCCCATTGTTATTGACGGTGGAGTGGATGTTGAAAAAGGTAAAAAATTAAAAAAACTGGGTGCCGATGTTCTTGTGGTGGGAAGTTATATTTTCTATAGCGATAACATCACAGAAACGGTGCAGAACCTGAAAAACATATAAAAAGGAGAGATAAATATGTTAGTTACATCAAAAGAAATGTTTGAACATGCAAGAGAACACGGATACGCAATTCCGTCGGCAAATTTTATTGACATCGATTCTTTGAAATGGCATGTAGAAGTTGCTGAGGAGTTGGGTTTCCCGCTGATTCTTTCGTTGGCGGAAGCACATATCGGACCCAGCATCACCTTGGAAGATGCCGCAATCATGGGCCGCAAATATGCGGAACAGGCATCGGTTCCGGTGGTACTGCATCTGGACCACGGAACCACACCGGAACTGATTAAACAGGCAATAGACTTAGGCTTTACATCGGTTATGATTGATGCCTCCACCGAAAGCTTTGAAGAGAATGTCAGAATCACAAAGGATATCATTGACTATGCACATAAACACGGCGTTGTGGTTGAGGCAGAAATCGGTCATGTTGGTGTGGGTGAGAATATCGGTGCTGCGGAAAGTGCGGGTGCCGACGATTCCCAGTATACCACCGTGGAATCTGCAGTTGCATTCGCAGAGCAAACCGATGTAGATTCTCTGGCGATTTCCATAGGTACTGCGCATGGATTGTATCAAGGGATTCCCAAAATCAACTTTGAGCGCCTGCAGGAGATTGCAAGTGCAATCCCCACACCCTTGGTGCTCCACGGCGGTTCTTCATCCGGCGATGAGAACCTGAACCGTTGTGCAAAAAACGGCATCTCAAAAATTAATATTTATACCGATTTTCTGGTTGCCGCACAAAAAGAAATAGAAGAAAACAACTGCGAGAACTACTTGCAGGCAAGAGCGTTGGCAAGAGCGGGAATGAAACAATGCCTGAAACATTATTATTCCGTATTTGCCACGCAAAAAATATAACAGGAAGGTGAAATCAAATGGCAGTTTATAAAGAAACCATTCAGGTGCAGTCCCACGGAACAACACCTACATACATCAACATTACGCCACAGGTAAAAGAGGCAATCGCAAACAGCGGAATACAGAACGGAATTTGTACCGTGATCTCCCCGCATACAACCTGTAGTGTATTCTTCGAGGAGTTTGTCCATGACTTTACCAAGGACGGTGAAGAATTCCTCCAGGTAGACTTGAATAAAGTTTTGTCTAGTATCATTCCCGACCAGAATAAGGAGGGCGTTTATCTCTACCCCGGTGAGGAACATTACCGTGCCGTTGCGTCCTGGCCGGACGCCGAGGCATATCTGCCCAATGGTGACCGTACCGCACTCTGGAACGGCGATGCCCACCTGAAAGCAACCATCTTAGGTTCCAGTCAGACTTTTGATGTGGATAACGGCAAACTGGGTGTGGGCACAACCGGATATGTGTATTTTGTAGACTTTGACCGCACACGGGAACGGGTACGGAAATGTAAGATTATCATTATCGGAGAATAAGGGAGAGGTTATTATGAAAAGAAAAATCAGAACACCGTTTTTAATTGTAAACCCCAAAGCCTATATCTACGGAGAGGAATCCTGGGAACTTGCCAAGGTTTGTGACAGACTGGCAGAAGAATATGATCTGGATATTCTCTTTACTGCACAGCATGTGGATTTGCGTCAGGTATCTGCCATTACAAAGAATATTATTGTGACCGCACAGCACATGGATGGCATTGTGCCGGGAAGAGGAATGGGACACATTCTGCCGGAGGGCGTCAAAGATGCCGGTGCACAGGCAGTTGTGCTGAATCACGCAGAACACGGACTCAAACTGGATGAACTGGACAGAGCCATGAAACGTGCCGACGAACTGGATTTGGTGACCATCGTTTGCTGTGACACGCCGGAGGCGGCAAAAGCCGTTGCCCAACTGGGACCTGATATGATGATTTGTGAACCCACAAGTCTGATTGGAACCGGAAACACCAGTGACGATGAGTATATCCAAAAAACCAACGAAGCCGTGAAATCTGTCAGTGAGGATATCCTGATTCTTCAGGCTGCCGGCGTCAGCACAGGTGAGGATGTTTACCGCGTGGTTATGGGCGGTGCACACGGAAGCGGCGGCACTAGCGGAATCCTGAACGCACCTAGTCGCGAGGGAAAGATTATCGAAATGCTGGATGCCTTAAAGAAAGCCCAAAAAGATATGAAATAAGAAGCAAAGCCCGGAATATATCCGGGCTTTTTGTATTGACTATTGAATGGTTGTATGGCATAATTATAGCAACTTCACTTTGAACGAATGTTCAAAACTTCACTGAATAAACATTGGCATCCAGATTATACAAATTACTGTAAATATTATTTTTTAAAAAATGATACTATTATAGAAAAACTAAAAAAAGACCTCGCATTTGCGAGGTCTTCTAATGTAGCTTAAACTATTTAAGTTCGATAGTTGCGCCAACTTCTTCAAGCTTTGCCTTCATAGCTTCAGCTTCGTCCTTAGCAACAGCTTCTTTAAGAGTTGTTGGTGCGCCTTCAACAGCAGCCTTAGCTTCGCCAAGACCAAGACCTGTGAGGTCCTTAACAGCCTTGATTGTAGGCATCTTCTTGTCAGCAGCAAATCCTGTGAGAACGACATCGAATTCTGTCTTTTCTTCAGCAGCAGGACCAGCAGCAGCAGCGCCGGCAACCATAACAGGAGCAGCAGCAGATACGCCGAACTCTTCTTCAAGAGCCTTTACTAAATCGTTTACTTCTAAAAGTGTAAGTGTTTTAATTTCTTCAACTAACTTCATAACATCAGCCATTTTAAAAATCCTCCGTTTTTTTAATATTTGGGGCATTTGCCCATAATTTACTTAATAATAATTTTTACTCAGCGTCCTTCTTAGCAACAGCATCCAAAGTACGAACCAAGTTTCCGATAGGTGCCTGCAAGCTTCCAAGCATCTTGGAGATGAGAACTTCCTTGGAAGGAATACTTGCGTAAACCTTAACCTCATTTGCGTCAATAACTTTTCCGTCAATAAAACCAGCTTTGATTTCAAGTTGTTCGTTATCCTTTGCGAATTCAACTAAAACCTTAGCAGGAGCAACAACGTCTGAATCACTTGTTGCAAGAGCAGTAGGACCGTGAAGTACACTGTCAAGCTCTCCCAAGCCAACTTCGTTTGCAGCGAAACGAGTAAGAGTGTTCTTAACGATAGAATATTCAACACCTGCTTCACGGAGCTTTTTACGAAGCTCTGTATCCTGAGCAACTGTTAAACCTCTGTAGTCAGCGATAACACCGGCCTGAGCATTTTTAAGTCTTTCTGTTATAGCAGCGACAACCGCTTTTTTGCCTTCTAAAACTTTTTCACTTG